>DMST01000363.1:77665-77844 GCA_003454975.1 Cytophagales bacterium
ATCGTTAGCGCTAGCACTTGTTGAATTGTTAGCGCGGTTGTTGGTAGCCGCGGTGTTTTCTGCGTTTCTGCCGTTGGTATTTCCAGCTACTGCACTGCCACGGGGTGGGTTGATGGTAGCTCCTGCAGGCAACGGATCACCTGGCCGCCCAAAGACGGGCAACCCTTCAGCATCGTACC
>DMST01000363.1:78038-78158 GCA_003454975.1 Cytophagales bacterium
TCACCCGGCAATCCGAAAATGGGTAGCCCTTCAGCATCGTACCCAATCACCTGAGGATCGTTAGCGCTAGCACTTGTTGAATTGTTAGTGCGGTTGGTTGTGGCTGGGTTATTTCCTGCG
>DMST01000336.1:0-5098 GCA_003454975.1 Cytophagales bacterium
CGGCCTTCCCCCCCCCCCGAAACGAGCTGCGCTACTACATCAACTGCGGTATTGTGGTGGTGGTAACGGGAGCGGCCTTTTTACTGGCTCCCAAACACCGCGCAGCGCTGGTATTCTTCCTCAGCACCATCCCGTTGCAGCTCCTCTTCCAAGCCGTTTTCCCGGATATGAACTACTTTGTGCGGGCCATGTGGGTGATCCTAGTAGCCTTTGCCGGACTGGCGGCATTTGGTGGCGGTTTCCGCAAGCAAGTATTTGAGGCGGCCACCCTGCGCATGACTTGGTACGGCTGGGGTCTGGTGCTGGTGCTAGCGGTATTACACTTGGTTTTTCATTGATAAAACCCGTAAAGTGGATTTGGATCAATGATCAATAAAACCGAAGAGTCGTAGCCGAGGAGGGTCCTTGGTGGCCCGTCGACTCCTGTGATTTTCAGATATAGCGCTGCGCGCTCATAGGGAAGGAAGGCTGTTCATAACCCAGCTGAAAAACACTTTTAGCTTCTGCTGGGATTGGAAGTATATTTCGTTCTGAGAAGGAATTGGAACTGAGTTCCAGAAGTAAAGGAGATCGTGAATTAACTTCCCGATCTGTAAGAGATTTTATCCCTACCCTTTGAAAAAATATGGAAAACACTTCATCACTCGCGCGTCGGTTCAGGGAGGTCATCCTTGATGGCAAATGGATTGCCAACACCAACTTTCAGGAGCAATTGTCTAAGATCGGTTTAGCTCATGCCACCGAGGAAGTTGGCTCACTCAATTCCATCGCTGCCCTTACATTCCACGTCAACTACTACATAGCCGGGGTGCTCAACGTATTTGAAGGAGGAGAACTCGAAATCAGGGATAAATACAGCTTTGATCTGCCAGAAATTACTTCAGAAGAAGATTGGGTGAACTTGGTGCAAGAGCTGATCAGTAACGCGGGCGAATTTACCCGGCACGTAGATGCTATGACGGAAGAACAACTGGAATCACCTTTTGTGGATGAAAAGTACGGTAGCTACCGGAGGAACATTGAAGGGATGATTGAACACTGTTATTACCACTTGGGGCAGGTATCTCTAATTCGAAAAATGCTGAATGAAAGATGATAAAGATCAACCTATATTGGCTACGGAATTAATGGAAGGGAAATGGGAATATTTTCAAACCTATTCAAGAAAAAGAATAAGCGAAAAACGTTGGTTCTACACCCCGAAGGGATACATACTATTGGCGGAAAAGCAGATGCAGACATCGAGATGCCCGTGTTGGAAACCAGCCCCTTGGTTTATTTTGGATGCATCTCTAAGGAAGAGAAACACTTGCCAAATCTAGACTTTGACCTACACCTGATTTGTCCACTATTTATTGATTTTCGGAGCCCAGTTTTTATCGATTATTCCCATCCCCAAAAACCAAAAATCATTAGGGAAAATGTCCCTACCAACTTTTATCCTTTATTCGATAATATTCCCAATACGGCATACATAGAATATAAAGAACTGACTTTTAGTTTTGATATTCAGGTACCAGCCCAAGTTCAAGTAGGTGTTCATCAAGTAGATACAATTGCAGGAGAAATCGGAAGTTTTGAGGAGCCTTATGATATAGAAGAAGAAAGTTGGCCTACCTGTCCTGTAACAGGAAACCGAATGACTTTTTTAGTCCAGTTTGGAGACATTGAAGAATGTGAAACCGTTGTAGGACAAGATATACTTGACCTGGAATCATTTGACCCGTACCTCCACTTTGGCGGGCATTGGTATCTGTATATCTTTTATGACCCAGTGTCGAAAGTGGTGGCGTACCTAAACAGAGCCTAACCCTCTTTTAATCAACACCTTAGTACGTCTATAAGCACTTGGAGCAAGTATCACGGCTTAGACAACACTGAGTACCAACTACTTCAACCTTTAGGGATAATCTTCTAAATCCTATGGCCACTGTATTCTTCTACATACCCGATCAACTGCATCTCTTAGACCTGAGTGGAGTACTCCAGGCTTTTCAGGAGTCCAACTATTTGGGAGAAGACTATCAGTTTCAGTTCATCGGCAATCAGGAATCCATAGACACCTCCTCCGGGCTTTCCCTGGCTTCCATCGTATCCTTTGAGGGGCTGGCCACTACCCAAGAAGACATCATATTTATACCCGGGTTTGATACCCATCAGGCCATCAAAAGCGAGGAGCACCAAGACTTTTTTGCTTGGCTAAACGAAGCCAATCAGGCCGGCACATCCATTTGCAGCATTTGTACGGGAGCTTTCTTCCTGGCAAAATCCGGCTTGCTGAGCGATCGCAGCTGTACCACCCACTGGCGGTATGTAAAGAAACTGGCTCAAGATTTTCCCTCTTTGCGGGTACAGGCCAACGTGCTGTTTACTAAAGACGAGAACATCTACACCAGTGCGGGAATCGTAACTGGTATCGACCTGGCCTTGTTCCTACTGGAGGAACGCCACGGTGCACAACATGCCGCTGAGGTAGCCAAAGAATTGGTGGTGTACAAGCGTAGGCAAGGCACGGATAGCCAGGAGAGTGTATACCTTCAATACCGCAACCACCACGACGAGCGCATCCACAAAGTGCAGGATTGGATCGTGCATAATCTGGAAAAAGCCGCTACCCTCGAGTCTTTGGCCGAATTAGTCCATCTGAGTCCCCGAAACCTGACCCGCCTCTTCAAAAGCCAGACTGGAATTACCATATCAGATTTTCGTAACCAAGTGCGGGTAGAAAAGGCCAAGAGTCTGTTAACGCATTCGGAGTATAAGGTAGAACACATTGCCCGGTTGTGCGGCTACAGTTCACCCAAGCAACTGCGCACCATCCTCAAGCAACAGCTAGGCTACTTGCCCAGTAGGATCAGGACGTCCTAAAAAGCCCCTTTTTGGTCCTCAAACTGCACCTCATTTGCCATTACCTTTACGCTAACACCACAGTACGGATTGTCCAAGGTCAATCGTTATTTACTGGAACCATGAAAATCGCCTTAGCCCAATCTCTCTCTGTGAAAGGAGACATAGAACAGAACCTTCAAAACCACCTCAAGCTTATTCAAAGCGCCATCCAAACTGGTGCGGAATTGGTGGTATTCCCTGAGCTATCGCTGACCAACTACGAGCCAGAATTGGCTGAGCCGCTAGCTTGTGGGCTGGACGATAGTAGGTTTCATCCTTTTCAGCAGCTGGCCGATGCACACCGGGTGGTGATCTGCGTGGGCATGCCTATTCGCACCCAATGGGGCATCATCATCGGGATGATCATCTTTCAACCTCATGTAGCAAGGGTACTGTATATGAAGGGGCTCCTGCACGAGGATGAGCTGCCTTACTTCGTAGCGGGAGTAGCCCAGCCCAGCGTAACCCTGGGCGGCCAGAAAATCGCCTTTGGTATCTGCTACGAAGCCCTGCAGCGCGAGCATTTTGTCACCGCCGCGCAAGGAGCGGACCTGTACATCGCTAGTGTAGCCAAAGACCTGGGAGGCACCGAGAAAGCCCACGCACAATTCCCCTCTGTAGCCCAAGAGTTCAGCATTCCGGTGCTGATGAGCAACTGCGTGGGACACTGTGACAACTTCTGGAGCAAAGGCAAGAGCGCCGTATGGAACCGCCAAGGTCAGCTAGCGGCCCAGCTCAAAGAGGCCCAACCAGGCCTCTTGATCTACGACACACAATCAGGAGATTCGGTTATACAATACATTAATCCCAATGAGGTTCATTAGGGTTTTCCATCCCTTTCTGTAGGCATAGAAGCATGCTTCCCCACCTACAGAAAGGGATCGCCCCACTACCTCGATCCAATCCTAGCAAAGGTTCTACTGTCGCGTGGCTCCTGCCACGTGACCACATCCCGAGGCAGCCTCCTGGCTGCCTATTTCCCGGATAGTGGCATTAGATACACTCTAAGACCTGGGTTCGAACATCCTGCTAGGCTGCAAATCGGGCAACTTCATGGCTAGGAGAGCGAGACGCTCTCTATGATAATGGCACGAGGGGACCCTCGCGCCAGTACAGCACTCCAGCTCGAACGCAAATCCTTTGCGTTCGCCATCTTCGACGGGCAATGGCATTGCCCCACCCCCTCCGAAACGTCGACCGAAATCCCTGAAACGTCGAGTCTTTCGAGAATCCTCTTGCTAAACGCAACCAAATTTTTCTACTCTTGTTAAATAATCTAACAATGTTAGAAAGTTAAGAGTATGACCACCAAACGCGATTTACGCAAGGAGAAGAACCGGGAAGCCATCCTGGAGGCGGCCCTGGAAATAGCCCGGGAGGAGACCTGGGAGAAGGTGACGATCCGAAAAATTGCGGACCGAATCCTCTACACACCTCCTATTGTGTATGAGCACTTCAAGAACAAAGACGACCTGCTGCGGCAGCTGGTAGAGCAAGGCTTTCGTCAGCTCAACGAGTCAACCATGGCGGTACTGGAATCTGATGACGCCCCGGGCTACCGACTGAAGAAGATGATGGAAGTGCGACTGGCCTTCAATATGGAGCACACGACCGTACACCAACTCATGTTCGACTTTAGCCAGCCAGACTGGCAGCGCGAAATCGCCATGAAGCACATGGGCTCCATCTCGGAGGTAGCGCTACAAGCCATTATGGACCACAGCGGAGCCGACGAGGAGCTGGCCCAGGAGTACTTCATGAACATGGTGGCTTTGGTGATGGGGTACACCACCCTTGTCAGTCATTTCCTGGACATGTCGAACCATACTCAGGAGATGAAAGCCAAAATGCAGCAACGCTTGGCCGAAGGCCACAAACCGCCACTGCCCATGCTGAAAATCATGGCCCCGGACGGTAAACAGCGGGTGCAAGGCATGTTCAATGCGGCCTTCGACCGCTTTCTGAATAGTATCAAAAACAACATGTGATAACATAGTCCCACTACACATTACCTATGAATCGTAGAAAAATCATCATTAGCGCCGTCGGGGTCATCATCCTGGTAGGCGCCGTGGCCGTCGCAGGAAATTTGGGCGGACCCGATGGACCTGCTACTGACGAAACCGCGGACCAGGCCCCGGCCACCGTGGTGAAGGTTTTAATGACCGAGCAGGGGGAAGTGACCCGCACGGTAGCCATTACTGGCCGG
>DMST01000336.1:5139-5336 GCA_003454975.1 Cytophagales bacterium
GCCGGGTGGTAGCCGCCGAGCAGATCAATCTGTTCTCTGAAGTACAAGGCGTGGCCTCTTACGGGGCCCGGCCCTTCAAAGCGGGCAACGGCTTCCGTAAGGGTGAGGTCCTCTTACGGATTGACAGCCGCGAGCTACGCAGCTCATTGGCGGCCAGCAAGAGCCAGTTTATGGCCGCGCTGGGCCAGGGGCTGCCC
>DMST01000011.1:0-141 GCA_003454975.1 Cytophagales bacterium
TGTCGGTCGTTTGCCCCGCCAGGAAACCTAAGTAGGTAAATGGGTCGTAGGTTTGCCCGGCATCGCCGAAGCCCGGTACATTGTGTGGGATATCCCGCACCCAAACCGCCCGAAATCCGAGCTGTTCTACAAGCTGTACCG
>DMST01000011.1:182-838 GCA_003454975.1 Cytophagales bacterium
CAGGTGGTCCATCATAGTGGGTATGGGGCCGTTCGGGTAATGCTCAATGGGCACCACCACGCCAAGGCTCAACCGGCCCGGTTGAAAGATGGAGTTATATCCCCGGTTGATGCTGCGGAACGAAAGGTTGGTATCCTTATCGGTGTTAACCATAACAGTATACTTGCTAACGGGTGGTTGGTAGAAATACCCTGCGTCCTCTCCTGGGTGGCTATGCCCAAACATAAGGGCGCAGGGTGAGTCACAAACTACGCTAAATCGTCTTTGGCCTCAATCAAGAAGTGATTGCTCACCGAGCCTTCGGTACGAGCCTGGAGATGCGGTACATATCCCGGATCCTGCATGAAATCCAATGCCGCCTGTTTCGATGGCCATTCGATCACAATCCGCAGTGCCGCCCCTTCGCCGTCACCTTCCAGGCGTTCGTGGCTGGCCGTACGGGCCAGGTATTTACCCCCGTGTTTGGCTACCAAGGTATTGGCTGGGCCCAAGTAATTGGGGATCCAAGCTTCGTTAGTGGGGGTAACATCGAGTACTGAATAATATGCCATGATTTTGTAATAGTTTTTGTATGGATTTGCGAATGAGTGAACGGTAGGTGGCTACTGGTAAAGCACCACCTGGAACCCAATTTCTTTCTCTAGGCCTAGCCTAAT
>DMST01000011.1:911-6000 GCA_003454975.1 Cytophagales bacterium
TTGCCCTCTAGTACGTTCTTACCGATGGCCCGGCCACTTTCTTGGGCCGCATGGGCTTTGGCTAACGTATCCACGCTTAGCGTACCGAAATTTTGGGTAACGGTAGACTGCAACGTACCGGCGTCCAGCATTTCGGATACCCGGTTGAGTAGCCGGTGCTGTTGGTCCATATCAGGTGTATCAAACATGGACCGGGTAAACATGAACTCCCAATGGAAACTCAGGGCCTTCGGTTTACCGGGGTTGATGTCCAAGGTGGTGGGGTCATCGATCAGGGCTACGTGGCCCCGGGGCTGAATCAATTCCAGAATGGCCGGAAAGTGTTGGTCCGTAGCCGTTAGGGAAGCCACATACTTAGGTGCCAGGCCAAGTTCCTTGAGCTGATCCACTAAGGATTCGCGGTGGTTGATCACGTGATCAGCCCCCATCTTCTGCACCCAAGCCATCGTTTCAGGCCGCGAAGCCGTAGCTACTACCGTGAGCTTGGTTAGCTGCTTGGCTAGCTGGATCAGGATGGAGCCTACCCCGCCTGCTCCACCAATAATCAGGAGCGTGTCGTCAGCACCACCGCCTTCAGGAATCGCCAGCGAATCAAACAACAGTTCCCAAGCCGTAATGCTGGTCAGGGGCATGCCGGCCGCCTCCGCAAAGTTGAGGGATTGGGGTTTCTTGCCCACAATGCGTTCGTCTACTAAGTGCAACTGTGCATTCGTTCCCGGTCGGGTGATGTCTCCTGCATAAAAAACCGCATCGCCTACCGCGAACCTGGTTACAGCACTACCCACTGCTTTGACTATACCGGCCGCATCGTAGCCCAACACTCCCGGGCCGTTTTCCGGTGGGCGGTTGGCCCGCAGCTTTACATCTACCGGGTTTACCGAAACTCCTTTCACCTCCACGAGTAAGTCGTGGGAGCCTACCTCTGGAGATGGGATATCCAGGGCTACTAATGCCTCCGCTGCGTTGATGGGTCCTGCTTGGGTATATCCTATTGCTTTCATAGCGTTTTCGTGATCTGATGTGCTAACACTACAAAGGTGGCAGGATTGGTGGTGAGAATAGTTGTATGTTCCTGGGTGAGTGTTGTATTTATATTGGTTTTTTGTTTGAAAATAAAATCTAAGAAGCTTATTGGTTAGCGTAATTGAACGAAAAGCACCAATTTTGATGTATGAAACCCTCGATTGATACACTTTCTATCGAAGAAGCCCAAAAGGTGTTCGAAATCCACGTGGAGGAATTTACCGAATGGAAGGGCCGACCACATCGCCATAATTTCTTCGAGATTGTATACGTAGAGCAGGGGAGCGGCGCCCAATGCATCAACTACCACGAGTTCGCTTTCGGCCCTGGTAATATTTTCCTGCTACCCCCGCTAGACTGTCATTCTTTTCGGATTGAGGAAAAGGCGCGCTTCTACTTTATCCGGTTCACGGACCATTACTTTCTGGGAGATCACAAACCAGCTGACTATCAGGCTTGGTTTGATCAAATGGCTTACGTGCTGGCGAACTACAACAAGGTGCCGGGTGATATTATTGCAACGGACCGGGAACGGCAGTTTATCATCCAAACGCTCAAGTCCATTCATCAAGAGTACCTGCTGAGCGATACCTACTCGGAGGCCATCATTACGGGCGCAATGGTGTCCATTCTGAATATACTGGCGCGCAGCATTGAGCACCAATATGTGGAGCAGGCCAACGAAGTAGACGGTCGGTATGGCGAAATTTTGCGGTACGTGCACCGCCACCTCACCGAACCCGAAAGACTCCGAATTCCCGTGTTAGCTGAGGAATTTGGGATTTCGCCTACCTATTTTTCTGAGTATTTCAAGAAGCAGTCCGGCATGAGCTTGGCAGAATACATCACCAAGGCCAAACTGCGGCTGGTGGAGACCAAAGTCCTGCATACCGACCTTACCGTGAAAGAGATCGCTTTTCAGCTTAACTTTACGGACAGCAGTCATCTGGCCCGAACGTTCAAGAACGCTTATGGCATGACGATCAAAGAATTCAAAAACAGCGGGCAGCAGTGCTGTGCGTGATACCCTATGAAGATTACTCCTATTCAAGACCCAGGCGAAGAGCCCCTCACCGTCAATCGAGGTATTATTACGGTGATACCCAAGCAGCCCTTTTTTGAATGGTTCAACAAACTAGCGCCCGATATGCCTGTGCAGCTAGAGGAGTTCAAGGAGAACAACGGATATCTGGTAACGGGCAATTTTGCGGACTGGGAAAAGGTGCTGAAGGATAATTACCGCACCATGTTTGAAAACGAACTCTGGGGTATGTGGACCGAACCGGCTGACTGGCCCGTGCCGAGAACTTTCGGCCTCTTCAAAGATTGGTTTGATACCAAGGTAAGTGCCATCGTGTACGACCTGGGCTCCGGGCCCCTACAGCAGCAGAGGGGGTAGTTGCTTCCTATTGGGGCTAGCATCCTTATGCACCGTAAACTTTCCCCGTTTCGAGCGTCTGGCCGAGCCGCCATTCCGGCCTGCGTTGCGCGGAAATTTGACTTTTTGTTCTCTCTTATAAGTCATCTCGAGCCATAAGACTTGGACGGCAAGTCTACAAAGCCTACGCAGCCCGCTGATATGACGGTAACTCAAAAACCATTGTTATCCCGTAGCCCAGGGAGTTCTACTCCGTAGCTTTAGCGAGGGATGTAGGGAACTCAGGAGCTACCTACACGCTGCACTGCGGGCACGTCCGTCTACCCCTCTCGGGCAGGCATTTCTTCTCCACCAGATTTCATATGATCGATCACAATAATCAAGTAGCGCACATCTAGTACATCGATGTCACTTACAGGGATCACTTCTTGCTGGTCATTATGGTATTGGATATTGAGTTGCTCATCCTGAAGCAGGGTAGAGTCAACCGCTTCCAATTCAAGGTGGAATTTTTTCTTTTGGTTAATTCTAAAGGCCAACCCAGTTTTGAATACCCATACTTGGTTAGGGCCCATGCCTATAGTGGTTTGGGACAAGGAAGTTCCCACCATAGTTAGGATCAAGAGGCTAACGGTTACATAATACGGGGTTTCTCCAACATTGAACCCTAATGGGTAGCCAGCTATTTCCAAGCACCATGCTCCTAACATCCATACTCCTTCTACAATGAGTAGCCGGAAGAGGAGGCGGTGCAGGCGGATACGATTCTTGGGGTACCCTTGATGGAATTGAAGGCGATGTTTTGTTGGGGATGCAGGTAGAGAATTCATAGTGCTACAAGGGTACATACTATTCGGCAATCTTCAAGTAGGTAGGGTATCGATAGTAGCCTTTTTCCCATGGATAAGTTCGAGGAGGTGTTCTATATCTCTTGGATGAATACCTTCTATATTAAAGATCACCTGCTCGCTATTGTTGTATCTCAACCACAATTGCTGGTTATGCACCTTGGTAGATTCCACTTCAGAAAATTCAACTTCAACGTTCTTCCATTGATTAATCCGTACCATCAATCCCTTATCTAGGATGTATACGTAGTTGGGCCATCCATGATTGATAGAACCAATAGCGGCCAAGAAAAACAGGAAGGATAAACCACCACTGATGTACATCCATGGACTGCTCTGCCAACTGGCCAGCAACATGAACAGGGCGCCTAGGGTAGCACGAGTAATAATAAATATCCATAGGCGCTGCGTAAATCCCCGGCGGAATTTGAGGTGTATTGCTGATTGGGAGGGAACGTTCGTATTCATTTCTATTGCACAAGATAGTAATTGCATGGCTTAGCCGCACCTTTGGTTTCTGCGCTTAATCATCTGCCCGCTTCCCAGAGCCTTCATTGCCATCGATAATTGGGTATATTGAGAGCATGCAATGGCAAATGTGCCCACCTAAAATCACTCTTTGTCTCTGTATTGGCCTCCTTTTGTTGGTGGCTATAGCCCTTCCTGCCTTTGGGCAGAAACCGCTCTATTCTAACTACACTCTTTATGATACCGAGAGCGGCCTTCCGCAGGGCTACATTAGTTCAGTGGTTCAGGACCAAGACGGCTTTCTTTGGATCGCTACGCTAAATGGATTGGCCCGCTTCGATGGAGCCAGTTTCCTTCACTTTCAGGTAGGAGATAGTACCCAGGATATCTCTACCTCTCAGATTCACGATCTGCTAATTGATGACCAGAACCGACTGTGGATCAACCACTACAACCACAAGGTGGATCTGATGAATCCCCGCACCTTTGCGGTGCAGCGGGATGTGCAGCCCATTGCCGCCATTGACAAGGCAAACTTTGGTTTGGCTATCAACTGGATTACGGTGGACAAAATTTTGTCCGACTCCCGCAGGCAGTTTTGGATGGGAGGCAACCGGGAGCAGTACTTCCTTTACGATTCGCTGGACCCCCGTTGGCTGCGGCTCTTCCAAACGCCCACCGAAACCCCGCTATGGCAGGGCTTCGAGGTAGATACTTTAGGGCGGCTTTGGCGGCTGGGCTCTAATGGCCTACAGGTCAGTACAGATACCACTTGGGGTGATTTTAAGAACTTTCCTATGCCCGGTGAATTACAACCCAACTGGGGTGAAGCCGATCTGGATCCGGTACTTTGGCTACCCAACGGTAGGGTGCTGTTTGCCCACCAACAGCAGCTGTTCTGCTTTCGCGAGGGGGACGGTTCGTATCACGAAATTCCCTTGCCGCTAGACCCATCCTCTCGGCAAGATTCGCGAATTCGGTATTTCCTGCTCGATGGCAAAGGGCGGCCCGTCTTTGAATTTCAGGGGCATATTTATCGTTTGGAACACGATGAATCCATCACCCACCTGTGGGCTTCGCCCAACCGGGATAAGATTCTGAGTACCTGGCTGTTTCAGGACCCGCAAGGGGTGCTTTGGTACGGTACAGAAGGGGAAGGACTGTACCGCATCAATACCCTTACGCCCGATTTTGCTACGGAGAAGTACCAACAGAACTATTTGGTGGACATCCTCACCAACGAGTTGGGTGTGCCTCTGGGGCAGATTCCTGCCAACTGGCAACAGAGCTTTTGGGCCTACGGCTTGCGGTACCAGGAGACCCCTCGGGGCTTGGTGCTCACCCAGGAGTCCTACGGATACGGAGATGCCCG
>DMST01000276.1:0-1841 GCA_003454975.1 Cytophagales bacterium
GAGGGCCTCTGAGAAGCTAAGCACGAAGGCTTTGGTAGCCCCGTACACACTCGAATAGGGTACCGGGATGAAGGAAGCGGTAGATCCCACGTTGATAATACCGGCTTCCGGTTTGGCCTTCAGCTCCTCCAGGAACACATAACACAGCTCTACCAGCGAGGTGGTGTTGAGCTGGTTCATCCGCTGATAGTCATCCCAAGCGAAGGATTCAAACTTACCCCACTTGCCGAACCCGGCATTGTTGATGAGCACATCTACGCTGAGCGAGCGGGCCAGCACCTCTTGGTGCAGCTCTGCCGCAGAGCCTACGGCACTCAGGTCTTTCTGGATCACGTGGACCTCGCGCTGGTGCTTCGCTTTGATGTCAGCGGCTATTTCTTCCATTACCGACAGAGAACGCGCTACCAAAATCAGGTGAGCACCTTGTGCTGCCAGCTGGTAGGCAAAGGACTTACCGATGCCCGAAGAGGCCCCGGTGATGAGTACGGTTTTGTTAGTAAAGTTCATGAGGATGCTTTGTAGGATGGGTAGGCACAGAGCAGACGAAGGTACCCCAGAGTGACGTGCAGGATTAACTAGAATCTGCTGCGACCTCCGCGTTTCCTCTTCTTTTCTCTGCCTACTAATTTTCGTTTTATTAGATCAATTCTGACTGCGAAATTCCTTGGGGCTCATGCCCGTTTTGGACTTGAACAGCTTGCTAAAATTCTGTGGGTAATCGAAACCCAGCGTGTAGGCAATCTCGCTTACCGAGTGGCTGGGGTTGAGCAGCGCCGTTTTGGCCCGTTCGATCAAAAAGCCGTAGATGTGGTCTTTGGCGCTGCGGCCCGTTTCCGTGCGCAGCAGGTCGCTCAAGTAGCTGCCGCTCATGTGGAGCGCCTGGCCGCAGGCCTCTACCGTAGGTATGCACTTCTCCGACAGATCTTCCGTAGCGAACCACCCACGCAGGTAGTCATCGAACTGAGCCAATATCCCCTGATGCATGGGGGTGCGGGTATAAAACTGCCGGTCGTAGTACCGGGCACTATACTTCAAGATTGTTTCCAGATTTTGCACCATCAGGTCCTGGGAGTGCCGGTCCATGTTTTGGTGAATCTCCTGCTCAATGGTGTCCACCAAGGCGTTCAGAAACTGCTTCTCCTTTTCTGCCAGGTGCAGCGCCTCGTTGGTGTCGTATTTGAAGAAAGAGTACTGGTGGATAGTCTTGCCCAGCTCAGAACTGCGGATCAAATCCGGATGAAAGAGGATGACCCAACCTTGGGAATCTCGCTCTTGCTGTGGCACCGTAAAAGTAGCCACCTGTCCGGGGCCAATGAACACCAGCGTGCCTTCCTGGTAGTCGTATCGGCTACGGCCGTACTGGAAGCTGCCGCTGATGTTGTGCTTCAGCGCCAAGTAGTACAGATCGCTGGTAAAGGTAAGCTGTGTATGGTCTCGGCTACTGCGGGGCCACTGCCGCATCACCGTGATCTGTGGGTGGGGGGGTGCACCTGCCCCCAGAAACGCGTAAGTCTGCGCAATACTCTCGATGTGAATGATGTCGGACATGGCTTCGCAGTTTGTTCAAGCGATGATACAAAGCTACGGCCTTCGACTAAGGACTATGTATTCGGATCGGGGAGAGAAGAATACATTTCGCAGGAATTGTGTTGATTACCACAGAGTGTGTAAATAGTCTATAGCTTTCTGTAAACCTGCCCTTCGAAACCGCTCAAGCACCTCAGCCACCGTCATTTTAGGATTTTTTCTTCCTCTGAGCAGGGCTTGAAAAGCTTCCAAGGCAACTTCAGGACTTATATCAATTAGGGCTTGCTTAAGAACTACTAACCAATTGAATTTCA
>DMST01000276.1:1896-2629 GCA_003454975.1 Cytophagales bacterium
ACAACCTCAAATCCAAAGTTTTTGAGCGGAAAGAACCAAAATCCATGGACATCAACTGCGCCGACCGCGATAGCGGACCATTTTTAGCTCGGTGATACAACAGCACAAATTATTTTAGCGTCAGTCGGGGGCAATTGATGGCTTTTTTAACAAGCCCTAATTACCCTTTTCTGGTACTGAGATTGACTTATTGCTTATGCTCTTCCCATAGCTCGGTTGTGGATTTTAGCCTGGAGTAGAGTTCATCTCCTATGTAGATTTCTTGTAATCGGTATTTCCTAAATTCACCATCGTACCACCCTCCATCGCTCTTTTTGAATTCCTCAGGTGCACCTGTGATATGGTACCATAAATTTTCTGGGGTCTTCCGATTTCTTCCATACAAAAAGCCATTAATTCCGGTCTCATAAGTGCTAACAGAGTCCACATTGGTAAATACCCATTCGTAATCGGTGTCTTTGTCAAATATGACATCGAAGGTGCCAGATGGATTCTGTCTCAAGATGATATATTCCGTTAAGTCTACTTCATTAGAAGGACTACAATCAGTAAACAGAAGGGTAATTATCAAGAGTGAGAAGTGATGTGTTTTCAATGTGCCTAAAATTTTCATATCTAATGCAATTCAGTCCGTGGTCGGTAAGCTAATCCCATAAATCCGAGATTCCTCCTTCCAGGGGTGGTAACCCTGGCCCAGGTATTCCCAGCCGTACCGTTCGTAGTAACCCACATG
>DMST01000276.1:2673-6698 GCA_003454975.1 Cytophagales bacterium
AACCCACATGTTCGGTGGATAAATACAGGCGATCGAAGCCCGCCGCTTTGGTGTCTTCTTGTACCCGTTGCATTAACAAGTTGGCGTAACCATTCCTGCGGTGCGCTTCGTCCACAAAGAGCGCACAAAGCCAAGGATACAAGTCCATTCGGCTGATAAAATCGTTGGTAATGAGCCCGGCACCGCCGATGATCTCCCCGTCCTGTTGCAGCAAGTACCATTGCGGCAGCGGCTGCCGACTCGTAACCGCATGCCGGATGCAGTCCTCATAGATGATCGGCCACGTACCTGGCCAGCTCTGCTGGAAGTACCGGATGGCCAGGTCCACCATTTCGGGATATTCTCTAACGGATAGGATGTTCATCAAGGTATCGATAGACCGCAGGAAGATACTCATATTTCGCTGGTGAATCACCCAAGGAAATTGAGCTTTACACCTTCACCCCAAGCCGACCACACATCCCTTTCCGGATGTAACTTAGTGGCGTCAACCTTTATCTTGATGCCATGCTAACACTACTGCCTCCCCAGAACTACCTCAGCCCTATGAAAACCCGCAGGTACTTTACTTTGCTCCTATGCTCTTTACTAGGGTTTGCCCACGCCCAGCTCCCTAATCAACAAGAAATTACCCTTACGGCTGCCTACGCCGACATCAGCCCTTTGGGCCAATACCTATACGACTCGGCAAGCTACGAGGAGGCCCGCGCCCAAACGGACTTCGAGTACCTCACCTTCACCTACCCTAGCGACACGCTACAGGTTGAAGGCTATATCTGCAAGCCCCGCAACGTAGATACGGATAGGCTCCCGGTCATCATCTACAACCGGGGCGGTACAGGCAACTACGGCAAGCTCACCGAGGAGGTGTTTCCATACTTCTACGAGCTGGCCCGCGAGGGCTATCTGGTGGTAGGTAGCAACTACCGCTTTGTGGGCGAATACGGCAAGTATGACGAAGCCGGTGGCGTGGAAGTGAACGACGTGCTCAACCTCTATACCTTCGCCCAAGCCTTGCCCTACGCTGACCCGGAGCGGATGTTCATGCTGGGGATCTCCCGTGGTGGGCTGATGACCTACCTGGCTGTCAAGCAGCTCAATCTGAAAGCCGCTGCAGTCATTGGGGGCGTAACCAATGTGCGGGCTGGCTATGAGGACCGCCCCATATTCCTCACCGGTTGGGACGACCTATCTGAAGAGGAGAACTATCTGGGCCTGCAGAACATCCTGCCCGACTTTGCGGAGCGAAAAGACGAATACTTCGATGCCCGGTCACCGGTGCTTTGGGCGGAGGAAATCCAGTGTCCAATCCTGATCCTTCACTCCCGGCAGGACGGTCGGGTGCGGGTAAACCAGGCATTGGATATGGCCCATGCTCTGTATACTGCTGAAAAGCCCTTTCAGCTCAAAATCTATGACCGCAAAAGCCACGGGCTACCCTCGCAATACTTCGACAGTGCCGAGGAGGTACTCACTTGGTTTGAGGAGCATGGGACTGAATGAAGATCTATACTAATCTCGGAGATACATTTTGGCCCTTTTATGAATAAAGATCTTAGCTCCAATTCTCCGCCTTGCTCAGCAGAAGATTCAACTTGGGAGATGTGAGTTCACAGAATGCCTAATTCTCAGATTCCCCTATCCTTTCCCAGACTTTTTCCAGATAAGGGTCCTTCCCTTCTAGCAGGTTTTGCAAGGTATATTCCACCCAAACATCCGGCACTTGAATGGGGCCGTTTTCTGGATTGGGCCGGATGCTGTACGTGGAGGCAATGGACACCTTGGCTTTGGTTTTGGGCAGCTCCATGGGCGTATAGGTAGTGGCTCCCACGGGGTTGTTCCCTACACTAGTCCCGATGACCATGCCGAGCCCATTGTCTTGGAGCAGCGTGGTGAGCATAGCCGCAGCACTGCCCGTAGTGTGATCAGCGAGTACGTATACCTGCCCTCGGAAGACAGGGCGATTTTCGGGGATGAAATACCCGGATTCGGGATCAGTTACCTCTTCCCATCCTTGCTCGTTGTCCGGCTTCCGAACCAACACACGCGGCGGCACGCCCTGCGGATATTGCTCTTCCAAAACCCGGTACTCCTCAGGAAAATAGGTTGCATATATCTCCGACGTGTACGCGTACTCCTCAAAACCGACCAGGGTAGACTGGTCCGTAAGGAAGTACAAAAGTTGCCAGCCCAAAGTGAGGTTTCCTCCGGGATTATTCCGCAGGTCAATCACCAGATTTTCTATGCCCAGGATATTCAGGCTATCTACGAGTTCCCATAGAAAGTCTCGAAACACAGGATACTTGGGATTGTAAAAATTAGCAATTCGTTCGGAAGGCTTCTCCTTACGAAACTGTGACTTTACGTAGGCCCGGGCTACGGGCTGTAGCCAAGGCTTTACGTAACTGGATATGTTCTCCAATATATCCACCTGGTCATGGCACCGGTTCCACTGCAGGTAACCAAAATTCCCCTCCGGATGAAGCGAATACAAGTAGGTATCGGGCTGCCGCCGAGTCACGGCATCTTCCTTTATCTGAATGTCGTAGACCTCCAAACCACTGTTCGTAGCCATCGGAGTCAGTGTCAAAATAGATTCATCAGCGAGGGTGAGCGTAAGCGGGTCTGAAGGAGCATCAACCACGCCGATGGCTTGCAGGTACTGGGGCTTGTTGTAGAGCTGTAGGTTGAGGACTGCGTGTAGCTGATTGATCTCGTTTTCAGCGGTAGTAAAGCCGCGCAACCTCTCTCCTACCTCAGACATTGCTTGCCCGTTGAGGGTAACGATGGGCTTGCCTACGTACAGGCTATCGTACTGTGTAGCCAGGTTGAGCAGGTACCAAGTACCAGAGGAGACATGCGCCACATAAGGATATACGGCACTGAACTCTTGCGGCAGCGAGATGTTGGTGTGTTGGTTCTGCATTTGCGATAAGTAGCGGCGTACCTGCAAGATGAAATCTGCGTTATTGTCCACCGTGTCCAATGCGGATAGCACTCGGGCGGAAGAAACTTCGCGCGCTGCCGGCGGAAACACACTGTCCAATTGGGGAAAGCCTTCCTTTATCAGTTGGGTTAGGTACAGAAAGTCGTACTGATATTCATTGAGGCCTGGTTGGGTAATTTTCTCCTGGGGGGTATAGTTCTTAACGCCAGTGTTTTGGAGAAACAAACCACAGGAGGAAACCAAAGAACTCGCTAGTAGCGCAAAAAGTATTCTTTTCATGAGTGCTAGGGTAAGCTAATATACCGCCGTGTATGCATAACTGAGTGGGTTACGTTTGGTTGAGGTATATCCCTCTCTCAACTAATCAGAAAAAACGAACCACTCCCGAAACAGGACACACCTTTTACTTATTCCGTCATCCTGGCGCTAGCGTGCAGCCTACCGATATGGGTAACCGACGGAGAGGAGTAAAATGGCCAGAGGTATGCCGTTAAATTCTTTGCTCTAGCCAAAGATCAGGTGTATTATAGAGTAAAAACAACCCCACCTATGAAACCCGGCCGTCATCTACTGCTCCCCCTCGCCTTGTGGATCCTAAGTGCTTGCGAACCCTCCAATTCCCAACAAGACCGCGTCTCCTTGGAAATATCCCCGTCCGATTCCGTAGCAGTTGCCTCCAACGCCCCAGCAGAACCTACTACGTACGCCGTCACGATTGCTAGTGTGCTCGGGAGCGATCCCTTGTACCGTAACTGTATCAATGCGCTGCAAGCCAATCTATCGGAACTGGAAGACAAAGGAGTGCAATGGTTCGTCACGGGCGGCCAAATCATCCCGGGTCGAGAGTTGGGACAAGCTGAAGTAGAACCTGACGGGAACGAGATCACGGTAGGCCTCAGGCAAAGCGTGACAATTGTGGGGAAGGCCACCTTTACCGTGGTGCCCCCTCCCCCACCCCAGGTAGCGGTGTATATCAGGGGTAATCAGGTTGCGTCCCTTTCCCTGGCTACCGCCCGAGGGACGGCCCTAGATGTGGTGGTAAAGCCCAACGATGATTTTAGAAAACTTCTCCCTCAGG
>DMST01000276.1:6739-10819 GCA_003454975.1 Cytophagales bacterium
CGCCCGGTACCGAATTCGGAAATGGACCGCCACCTTGCACCATGCCAACGGCTCGTTGGGCTCGGTTAGCTTTAACCAAAAAGACGGCGAGCTAGCCCAACTACTCACGGATGCCCAACCCGGAATGACCTTGGTGGTGACACCCCAGGAAGCCCAACGACTCAACGGTCAGAATAGAGTGGAAAACATCGCTCTTTCGGTAGAACCGATCACGATTCCTTTGGAATAAGTGCCACCTTGATGCTATGCCATATAGCAGGGAATGGTATTTTCATCACAGAATTTTAAGCTGACACTGTACTGAAACTGGATCAAACCGAGTAGTTGGCGAGCCAGTAGATTAATGCTTTAATCTTCTCGATAGACTTCGACTTGATCCTAATGTTGAATGCTGAATTTTGAATGTTAAATGAATGGCCCCTTTGGCTTTTTTATGCTAATTCTTTGATAGAATGAAGGTGTTGATCAAACCATTGGTTCCGAAAATAGTCTCGCTATGTGAGACCAATTCATACCCCTCTTGTTCATAGTGCTGAACCCAAGAAAGCACCTTATCAAAATCATCAGTTTTATCCCATCTCCATTTATCCAATTCGATCCTTTCCGTTTCCTTGTTTCCTTTATAAATCACGATAAAAGATTTGTTCACACCAGAAATCACCTGGCTAGCTCTGATCATTATCGTCTCAGCAGGTGCTTGAGAAGGTTGAAATGCAAAAATGGAGAGTGCAATTATAGCCAGTACCAGCACGGCCTGAATGTGTTTTGTTGATTTCATACTGATCAGTTGTTGGATGAATTGATAGTAACAGTACTAAGTTACTGAGTATAAACATCAGATAGGATCAAAACCAATTGATTTTGCTAGATGGCAAAAAGGACGTATTCTAAAATAGGGTAACCGGATGAGATGTCTTCTAAAAAAATCAAAAGCCCTTTGTCCGAAATAAAATTTATATAGTGATATTTACGTTAACAAACTAACTAGGAACTTAAGGTAAGACCTAATTCAGGCTAAAGCCTTGTAAATAGATTGACAGAATATTCTTCTAGGTTCAAAACAAAATAACCTCGGTGAAATCAAGGAATAATGTTTATATTAAAAACAGAATTATCAAAAACATGAAACCTCATACATCCAATAAAACCTAACAAAAGTGAAGCCGGAATCTTTAGAAATAGATTGGACAACTTATCTACCTTGGATACTCACAATTATTTTTGGAATAATTGCTTGGTATTTTCGACAAAGAAGCCTCAAGTATACAATTTTGAAAGAAAAGCGTGAGGCGGAAAAATACGAAAAAGAGAAAATTGAACTCTTACAAAACCAAGAAAAACCCTTACAAGCTTATCAAAAATACAAAAACTATATCTATGAAGAGTTTAGGTTCATTAATTTCAAAGGTTTAGGTGTGGGTGGAGTAAAACTTGAATTAAAATCAGCCTATGTGAAATTAAGAGCACAAAAACATTACCTTATTAAAAGCATAGATAACTTAGAAAAGTATGATGAAGGTGAGAAAGTCAAATCAAAAACAGATAAAACCAAACTAAATACTATAAACGAAACCATTAAGAATTTCACTGAAATATTAGAAGATATACTTCTCAAAAAACAACCTCATGAAAGCCTAGAGATTAGAGAGGTTGTCCAAAGCAGCCTCAAAAGGAAGAAAGTGGACACGTCACTTCGGTTATTAATTGTTGGAAATCCAGGAAGTGGAAAAACAACATTATTAAAATGGCTAGCATTGCAAGCATGTGAAGAGCAAGGAATTCTTAAAAAGTATACGCCAATTTTTTTTAGACTAAAGAACATTGGAGAGAATTCAAAATGGTTAAATGATAGCTTAAAATCACTTATCTCAACTCACCTACACCAGAGTGGCCATGACAACGTATTTATAGAGACAAAGTTTAGAAAAGGTGAGCTACTAATATTATTAGATGGCCTTGATGAAATTGCAGATGAAAAATTGAGAGAGCAGACTATTGAATGGCTAGAAAGGCAAAACATCGAAAAGAATTTTTTGATTATTTCTTCGCGCTTCTCAGGAATAAATCAGTCTAATTTATGTTTTGATGAAAACAAAACCAAAGCATTTGCAATTCAACAATTCCAAAGAAAAGACATAGCTCAATTTTTAACCACGTGGTATTTACAAGTAGAAACAGCTCAAGAAGACACGGAGAAAAACAGGGAATTTGCATCCTTGAATTCGGAAGAATTACTTCAGACGTTAAGTACTGAAAAACATGAGGGACTTAATAGAATAGCCGTAAATCCACTTCTGTTAACATTAATTGCGATTATCCATTATAGGAAAGGTAAACTACCACGATTTAGATACAAGCTATACGAGGAATGTATTCAGGTACTTGCAGATACATGGTTGGAACAAAACAGAAAAGCAGGAATGCAAACAAACTACGATGAATGTTTGCATTTGCTTAGTTTAGTGGCCTCAGCAATGATGAATGGCAATTACCGAACCATAAAACAATCTAAAATCCAACAAATCCTATCTGATAATGGCATTAGCTTAGTAAAACAAAAAATATTTTTTGAAGACGTTGTCCAAAAGGCAGGAATTTTAGTAGCTAGTGAAGGAACATATGAATTTTTACATCTCACATTCCAAGAATATCTAACTGCTTATCATTATAGTAATTCTGCCAATCCTGAGGATATTTTTCACCACCTGTCCGGTGAAAACTCAAGTTTTTGGTATGAGCCAATAAGACTTTTGATTAACCTTGGAAATTCAATCCAATTATTCCAAATCATCAATCAAAACCTATCTGAAACAGTTTATTGGTCGAATATTAGCCTCTGGGAAGACTGTTTATTTAATGAAGTCACAGTATCTTCTACTAGAAGCTTATTAGAAGAACAATTAGCAAAAAAAGCCTGGGAAATTCTAACTTCAACGCCAAATGACCCCAAATTTAATAGCAGAATAAATCATCTTTGGACGCATGTTTATCTTTATCGAATGTCACAAGGGATAAAACCAAACTTTGTAAATCAAGGGCAAATTCCACCACATCCTTTTGTTCGTTCAGTATCAACTTTTTTCGAAAAAAACCCATCCCCGCTCCCAATACCCTCCAATGTTGAATTTCATGAATGGTGGATGGAATATGACAATCGGATTTTTTTGACTTACATAAAACCTAAGAAAATAACTTCCATCTGTGGCATTCTGTTTGCCCATCTACATCCCTTCTTAGCAGTAAGAATAAGCGAGGACTTAAGGTCTTTCCCTAACCTTTGGAATATATTTGAGTTACAAAATCTTATTGATTTACAGCCTCTTATTGAACATGAAATCGACATCCACCTTTTTAGGCATTTTAGAAACTTTGAGAATACCGACTTAACAAAAATCCAGTCTTTACGAAGTTTCAATTATTTAGAGGTTATTGAATCTATTGTTAATAAAACAATTGTACATGTCTCCCCTCGCTGGGACAGCCTTAAGCCTGAAGTAGAAAAATGGGCACGTCAAACATTCCAAACCCTTCAAGAAATGAATGCAAGACAAATCACACACAATTTCCCAAACTCCAACCAGCTAGAAATTGAACAATTTAAAGAATTATCTTTTGAAGATTTAATAAATAAAAACCCATTCAATAACGCCCCAATTGGATATAATGCATTACTAAAAGAAGCTTAGAGTACCAAATGCTTCATTGTATCCCAAAACACCCTTTACTCTATCGAAATCCTTGTCTACTCTCTTGCTACACCACTCGCATAAATCGAACTCGATCTGGCGGTAATTGGTTTATATTGCAACTGTGTTGCATCAAGCGAGATTGTGAAGGAATGAACATACTTAAGAAGAAGACAAAAAAGCTGCCCGTGACCGTACTGAGCGGATTTCTAGGGGCAGGAAAGACTACACTACTGAACCACGTACTCAACAACCGCGAAGGCCTCAAAGTAGCCGTGATCGTGAACGACATGAGCGAGGTGAACATTGACGAGAAGCTGATTGCGGACGGAGCCGGGCTTTCGCGTACGGACGAGAAGCTGGTAGAGATGAGCAACGGCTGCATCTGCTGTAC
>DMST01000276.1:10867-11535 GCA_003454975.1 Cytophagales bacterium
GAAGACCTGATGATAGAGGTAGAGAAGCTGGCCAAGATGCGCAAGTTTGACTACCTACTCATTGAGAGTACGGGCATCTCAGAGCCCATTCCGGTAGCCCAAACCTTCTCCTTCGCCACGGGCGACGAGCTGTACGACCTCACCACCGTGAGTCAGCTGGACACTATGGTAACGGTAGTGGACGCACTCAACTTCTTTGAGGACTTCGGCAGCAGCGATACCATACTAGATCGGGAGATGACGGACGACAACGAGGACGAACGGTCCATCGTGAATCTGCTCACCGATCAGGTGGAATTTGCCAACGTGATCATACTGAACAAGACCGATTTGGTAACGGAAGAGGATCTGGGCGTGCTGGAGGGCATTATCAACAAGCTGAACCCCACCGCCAGGATTATCCGTACCACCTACGGCAAAATTGACCCTAAGGACATCCTGAACACGGGCATGTTCGACTACGACGAGGCTGAGCAGTCGGCTGGCTGGCAAAAAGAGTTGGAGCTAGCCCAGAAGGGAATCGCCCATAGCCCCGAAACGGAGGAGTACGGTATTGGATCGTTTGTATACCAAAGCCCCCGTCCTATGCACCCGGAACGCTTTCTGAAATATGTAAGCGCCGACTTCCCTACCACCATCATTCGCAGCAAGGGCATTTTCTGGATAGG
>DMST01000276.1:11590-14059 GCA_003454975.1 Cytophagales bacterium
CAGGCGGGTGGTTCGCTAAAAGTAGAAAACTACGGCCGCTGGTGGGCCAGCGTACCCATGCAGCAGCGGGCCATGAGCCCAGCATACATTGAAAATCAGGAGGTCATCCAAGAGCGCTGGGACCCCGAATGGGGAGACCGCATGAACGAGCTGGTATTCATCGGTCAGGATATGGACAAGGAGAAAATCATCGCCGATCTGGATGCCTGTCTGCTGACGGATGAGGAAATCATGGCCACCGATGAAAACAATCCGCTGACGGATAATTGGCCGCTATGAAACTAGCGCATACGCTTTCTCTACTGAGTGGTAAAACGCTACCTCCCAGGCAAGTGCTAAGCGACCGCTGGGAGGACCGGGAAACCATATTGCAGCCACAAGTAAACCTATACTGCTGGCAGCGGCCTATGAATCCTGCCATATTAGCCCACTTAGGCCAGCAGATGCGGCAGGATCTGCCGGCCATCAGTTGCCTGCGCGTTACCCAAAAGCACATAGCTGCTCAGCTAGGCGAAGCGCGCACTGCTTGGGAGCCTGAGCCCAGCCACGGGGGCGACTCCTTTTGGCAAGATTTGATCATGATTACGCGCGACTTCCTGGCTTTCTCCAAGAACGGCTCGGGCCAGATTCACCTGAAGGTAGTGCGCGACGATGCCTGCCGGAAGTTTCACACCGATGGCTACCGCCTGCGGCTGTTTACCACCTACTACGGCCGGGGCACCGAATGGCTGCCTGAGCGGGCCACCAACCGTGCAGCATTGGGTAAGAACAACGAGAAAATAGTGAAGGATCCTGCGCTGGTTAAGCGCATGGAACCTTTTCAGGTGGGTATTTTGAAAGGAGAGGTTCCCAATACAATACACACCGTGAAAGGCATTGTGCACCGTTCCCCACCCATTGCTCAGGCGGGTGAGCGACGGCTCATCCACCGGGTGGATATTTAGTAGGGCAAACGTCCGGTTGGGCAACAACTCGCTGGGCGGCACTCCGCTGAGCGACAACGCGCTTACTACTTTGGGGGCACCGAAAGCTAATTGCTTCCCAAGGCCCCTTGGTTTCGAGCTTCTAGCTTAAAACCGGCATATTTCTCTTCCAGCATTAAGGCAACAAAGCTCAAAACATGACTGTATGAAAATCAGACCAACAATTTTCATCGTCACCCTGGTATTTGCCTATACTGCACATGCCCAAGAAGACGAAAATTTTCCACCACCGGAATCGCCCCCCGTGGTAGAAGCATATCGGTTAAAGGGCAACCTTTCGGTGGATGGTCGTTTGGACGAGGCAGACTGGCAGCAAGGAGAACCCGTCACCGATTTCTTCCGGCGGGAGCCTAGGCAAGGCGGCCCCATCAAATACCAAACCCGCGTCAAGTTTCTCTACGACAACAAAAACCTGTACGTGGGCATCTGGTGCGAGGATTCCGTGGGCCTAAAGGGCCTGAGGGTACAGGACCTGCGGCGCGATTTCAGCTGGGGAGAGAATGACATTGTGGGCGTTGCCCTGGACCCCCAAAACCTAAAACAGTATGCCCAGGCCTTCCAGACTACCCCGTACGGCAACCAGCGGGACTTTCAGAACTTTAACGGCAATGTATATGATGGGGGATGGAACACCCTGTGGCGGGTGCGAACGCAACGCGATTCCCTGGGCTATACCGCCGAATTCTCCATTCCGTTCAAAACCCTCCGCTACGATATGCCGGAGGAAGGCCAGCCCGTGGAGTGGGGCGTAACGTTGGTGCGGTATGCCCGTCGCGACATTGAGGTTTCTACCTTCCCGGCTATACCGCAGAGTTTCTCCCCCTACCGGATGACCTACGCCGCAAAGCTGCAAGGCATAGAGGTACCGCCCCCCTCGGCCAACCTGCGCATAGAACCCTACACGCTGTACCAATACGATCAGATCATGGAAGGCAGTTCCACCGAGGCTACGGGTAGTTTTAAGCTGGGGGGCGATGCTAAGTGGGCCATCAATCCGCGCAGCGTACTGGACCTCACACTGAATACGGATTTTGCCCAGGCAGATGTGGACCGGGCGGTGAACAACCTGGAGCGGTTCAACATTTTCTTCCCAGAACAGCGGCAGTTCTTTTTGGAGAACTCGGGTATCTGGGCTGGAAGCTCACAGCAGTCTATCCGTCCCTTTTTCAGCCGTCGCATCGGGCTACAAGGCGAGTTTAACGCCGCCCCCGCTCCCATAGATGTGGGCACCCGGTTTACCCAGCGCACCGAGAAGCAAGCCGTGGCCGGTCTGTACGTACACCAGCGTGAAACCGCAGTATCCTCGGCAGCCAACTTTGGGGTGGCCCGCTACCTGCGCAATTACGGCCGGGAGAACAACGTGGGTGTGATGGTAACCCACCGGTACAACGAGACTTCTGCAGCACTGGGTACGAGTGCCAATAACAATACCACCCTGACGGTAGACGGCCAGATCCGCCCCACCAGCCAGTGGGATATTCAGTAC
>DMST01000358.1:0-2321 GCA_003454975.1 Cytophagales bacterium
AGACCAAGCTTCCCAAATCCGCCTTAGGGCCGGGCTCTACCCGCTGCATCAAGGTCAAACCCTCCGCCAGTTTGTTGGCTTCGGTCAGCTGGGTTTGCGCCCGTTCTTCGGCTAGCTGAGCCATCGCACGGCCTGTTTCGTACTTATCGCCCGCACTGCTTTTTGTTTCCTCAGCGGCGGCGGCTTTGGCTTCCGCAATGGCCGCTTTGGCGGTTGCCTGGCGCTGCTGCACGTAGGCCTCACAGGCTTTCAGTAAGCCTTCTTTGATCTTTTCAAATTCCATGGAATCCGAAAGTTACGAATTCAGCCTACAAAGCATCCATCTGCTACCGGCAACTTCCCAACTCAAACCAGATCAATAGAAAAGGCCCCGAAGGGCCCTCAATGCATAGTAGCATGGGAGAAATTAGCACCCCCACGAAGAAAAGGCAGATACTAGCGAATAGAAACCACAGCCGGTATCTACGCCCGCGTTGAACTCTACCTGATAAGTATTACCGGGTAGAATGGTAACCCAACCCGGTACGGTAGCACGATCGAAGTAATGGCGTGCGCCTGTGCTGCAATCCTCTACGTACCAGCATCCACCACCTGGGGTGTCAATCACGGTACCGGTTACATAATAAATGAAGGGTAGGGAGGAGGTGGCTTGAGCTTCTTGGGTATCTGTAGCTCCCAATCCCATGAAGGCAATGAATCCCAAGGCCAATGTGAGTTTAGTCAATAGCTTTTTCATACTTGTATAAATGATTTGGTTTTTATTTATACCAAATCTAGCAGAACTACCATCAGTTATTTGGTGGATTAACTATATAGAAATACATGATTTTATTGGTACAATATAAGAACCGTATATTTCGATGATTGGGCTCAAATTCTGAGCATATAGCCTACAATCTAATGGTTGCCCTCCATCAAGTTTTGTTTGAGTTTTTTGTTGTATCTAAAATCCCTAAAAACGGTACACCTGCCCTTGTGTTTTTTTCGCTTCTTTCTATTGCTACTTGAGTGTTCAAAATACTCCCATTGCTGTTCTACTTGGTCTAAACTAATCTCTCAATTTGGGGCATTATTCTTTATCATGTCACATGCCCTGAAATCAAAAAAAGTTGCCCCCGAACGAGGGCAACTCAAGCCTAATATCCGCAATCAGTTGGGGGATTATTCTACCGAAAACTGAACCGTAGAAACCATTTGCTGACGAACCGTCTGCACGATGTACAACCCGGGTTCCCAATCAGCAAGGCTTACCTCGGTAGTCTCAGCGGGAGTCAAGTTGCTAATCAACCTTCCTTGTATGTCCAGGATGCGTACGGCTACTACATCGTTGAGGGCAGGCACCTCTATGGTGATGGCATCTCCTAGCTTGGCGGGGCTAGGGTACACCTTCGTATCCTCCATAGGCATCAGCATCGGCAGTTCCTCAGGTGCCACACCTCGGCCAAAGGGAGGGGTAGTTCCGCCCGTAATGGTTTTGCTGCGCGGAGCAGACTCGCCACAGGAAGTTTTGGCTACCACAGACACCGTAGATGCTGTAGAGGAATTGGTATTGCTGAAAATGGTGATGTTGGGACCGGTGGTATTTCCGCCAAACAAGAACTGTGCGCCCGGAGCAAAGTACCAGCGGTGTGAAGTAGCGTTGGCTCCAGGAGTGACCGAGTAATTCTTGAAGTCACCTTGGGCACCTACGTACTGGGGGCCTTGGATATTTCCAGGCCTACCCGGCACGGGTATGTTTACCGTGCGTGAGCGCTGCGCACTGTTGATGGTGTTACCCGCACAATTGGTAGCAAAAGCGCGTACCGAAACGGACAACTGGCAGGAGCCATTGGTAGGACGCACGCGGATGCTAGATCCCGAAGCGTTCCCTTGGATGCTACCACCGGAAACATTCCAATTGAACCCTACAGCATTGGAGGAGGTAGTGCTGAAAATGTAATCCTGTCCACTAATGACAAGCCCTACAGAACTACCAATATTGACCGAAGACGGGTTTGGGTTAATGGTGACAAACAAGTCCTTGTCCGATATTTTGGGCGCTTTATTAAAGTCACATTCAACATCATAATAGGCCTGGCTATAAAGAATCCTGCCGGTGATGGGTGCGGTGGTGTTATTTGTCCATTGAACTATTACATCATGAGGTACCTCAGTGGTAGTCTGACCACTCTGGATTGTACCCCCCTGGACCGCAAAAGATCCACTGGAGAAACAAATATTGAAACCTTCCTCTAAGGTATAGGTGTTAAAATCTCCTGCGCATACGGTAGTGGGACCCTTGAGAGACCCCGCTCCAGTGGTGGGCACGCCCCCTCCACCTA
>DMST01000358.1:2406-4771 GCA_003454975.1 Cytophagales bacterium
TCCCCATCATCAGGGACAGAACTATTAGTAATTGTCGTTGCATTTTCTTTTTAGGTTTGGTGTTAGTTATTGAGAAAATACTGATTGCGAATGGTCACCCAACCCGACGTTGAAAGAAAATGTTACCTAAAGTTGTATAAAAATATAGCCATTGTAAGAATGTAAAAAGCCTATTTGTGTTTGATTTTAACATACACCGGATAGATGAAAATAAATACCAACAAAGCCATTAATATCCAGCCTACGTAATTTCCCCATAGGGTGTACATCGTGAAGGAATCTTGGATGGGTACCTGTGCCAGGAAAGCAGCATCCTCTGCCGTTTGCAGCTCTTGTTTAACCTGCCCCATGGGGCTGATGTAGCTGCTAAAACCTTCATTGGCCGAACGAACTACCGCCCTTCGGTTCTCAATAGCTCGTAGTTGAGAAGCCCAACGAAATTGCATAGAGGCGTTTCGGTTTTCGTACCAGCTTTCATTTAGCCCTACCACCAGCATTTCCGCACCCTCTGCTACCAATTCGCGGTTGATGGAGCCAAACAGACTTTCGTAGCAAATTACGTAGCTGAGAAAGGTACCCTGTGGTCCCGGCATCACCTCCTGGTTGGTATGCCGGTGGGCGATTTTATACCCCGCTAGCGAACCGATAAAGCCTTGTAGGGGACCCAGTACCCCAGGGTAGGGCAGAGTTTCCTCTATAGGTACCCGCCTATCTTTGGTCCGGTACGCCATGCGGTAGTCACCCGGTTGCAGTACCACCCCAGCATTGTACTGGAAGTACGGCTGTCCCACGTCCGTGAGGGTGAGCAAGTGCTCATACTTTGACAGTGGCCCTAGCTGTGTAGTTTGAAGCAGCTCCGTGAATATGGCCCCCATGGCCAGGCCTGCTCGTGGGTGCTGCGCCATTCTCGACCGTATGTTGTCCCAATCGGTATTGATTCTCAAATCTTCCAACCAACCGCCGTTGGGTAAGGCGGACTCTGGCCATACTACCAGGTCTACCTCGGGAGTCATGTGCTCTTCCATGAGTCCAAAGTAGCGGTTGAGCAAGTCCTCGTTGCTCAGCTGATACTTCACCGTATAGGCATCCAATGCGGTGTGGAGTACCAAGATGTTCATGCTCTTTTCGGCCGTAGGATAGGAGAACCACCGGACGAGCGAGTACCCCAAAGGCAAAAGGAGAACCCCCAACAGGGCCCAGCGTTGCCGATGAGACCAGCCGATAGACCTCCCCCGTGACCGTAGGGCCAGAAACAACAAGCCATTGAGTGTTAGTACCCACACGGTAGCGCCCAGCCAGCCCGTCAGCTCAATCCACTGAATGACAAAGGGGGCAGGCGCCAGCGCAGAGGACAGCGATAGCAGGGGATAACCCAACTCCCAGCTTTGGGTAAGCCATTCGTACAAACCATAACCACAAACCCAACACAATAATCCCCAAGCTATCCCCATGCGGCGCTTTACCAAAGCATAGCTCCACATGGGTAGCGCCATCATCAGGGCATTGACCGCAAATATGATGAAAGCCGCTCGGGCCTGCGTTTTGTATAGCCAGTTGGCCGCATAGGCGTTCCACACAAAAAACACCAGGAAACACAGCAGCAAAAACAGGGCGGCAGGTTTACCTTTCTGGTACCACCGATCTTCCGCCACCAGCAAGGGCACAAACACCAAGGGTAGCAGCACCACGGCACCCAGTGGAGGCCAGCATAGACATAGGAAAAGCGCACTGAGCAAACCGAGTAGCCATGGGTTGATCTTTTGGTACCCGGAAGACCAAGACAGTTTTGTCATGATAGTAGAAGAACTAGGTGGGTTTGTTGATTTTCAATTGGTACAACCAAAGTATGGAGAAAATGTATAGCTATTCGTAAAAATTAGACCATCGAATCAATGCATTATGTCGCTTAATTGGGTCTGGAGCCCCTTTTTGACCTTACCAGCCTGAGAGCCAAAGCCACACGCTTATCCACGCTGGCTCACTTCGTAGTTGGCTGAGGCGGCGCGTCTTGAATCTAACATCTAACAGCGAACCGGTTTGCCGCTTAGCGGCATGTGTAACGCTTTGTCAACTCCAGTGAAACCAGGTTGTAACACCTTGTCAACGGTCATAATCAGGTGCTGACGGATAGGCTCTGTTCCTTTGTGTATCCCAATTATCCATCAAGTCTAACCGATTTACTAAGCGGGATTCTGGAGAATAATTACAAACACAAATGAAAGTCATGGGAGAACTTTACACCCTTACACACGCACGGAGTTTATTACGTTGGCTCCGATTACCCAAGCGGCTGCGTTGGTTGCCTATATTGATGATGGTGCTGTTCACTGCACACCTACACGCCCAGTGCCCCACGCCGATCCAC
>DMST01000444.1:0-451 GCA_003454975.1 Cytophagales bacterium
ATCCGCAAGACGGATTGCACCGGCAACTCCGGCCGTGGGTTCCCTCTGAGCGGGGTGAAAAGCTACTCGGCTACCGCTGAGGGCGAGACCCGTTCCTTCTCCGTAGACTACGGCGATGGCACCTGCGACCGAATGGTGGAGGTGACCTTTGGCGACGGCACCGTCCGCACCGTGGAGGTAGATCGGTAATAGGCGGTGGGGATACCTGCGAGGAAGGGTGCACCCCCAGCCCGTTTGATAGCCTTATTAGGAAGAGCGAAGGGCAGCCTACCCAAGAAAGTTTGGTAATAGGCGTCCTCATTTTAAATAACCCCAAAAATAGTTGGTGATAAAATAGGGCTGAAAACTTATGAAACAGCTGCTTTGGGCCTGCCAGAAAGGCCGGTCGAATAGTACTTCCCGGGAGGAAATTAGGTCTGGTGCCGGCTTGAGGTACCCGTGCCCCAGGGGT
>DMST01000444.1:466-4004 GCA_003454975.1 Cytophagales bacterium
GGTCGACTTCCAGAAGTGGAGGGAGGCCGGCTTTTTTTTATTTCCCCGGTAACCTTTTGGGGGGTGGGGCGACTATTGGGGTATAATCCGTAATTTGTATCACCCTAATTCATTTGGCTATGGCTACTGCCAAACAACATGCCTTCCTCATGGCCTATCGGCCACACCATGAGGCATTTATGCGCTACTGTGGTGCGCTTGCCCGCAGTGCTTCAGATCAGGAAGATCTGGCTCAGGATGTGCTGCTTTCAGCATTCACACATTTTGACCGCATCAAGCAGAAAGAATCCCTCCTGCATTACCTCGTACGGGCGGCCCGCAATCGGCACATCAGTCAATTGCGGAAGCAACAAGTGGCTACCACCGAATCTCTATCGGTGATGCTGTCAGCCCAGGGAGCTGATGCCGATGTGCTGGTAGATGCGGAATTGCTCAAGCAAGCTATGGAGCAGCTGCCCGAAGATCAGCGCGATGTGCTGGTACTGTTTGAGGTGATGGGCTTTAGCATCAAAGAAATTGCCGCTCAGCACGAAACCACCGTGGGAGCCACCAAGACTAAAATCAGCCGGGCCCGCAAGCGGCTTCGGGAGATGTTGACGGACCGTCGTACGGGAGCGCTGGTGATTGGGCTGATTGGCCTGGAAACCGAGGCTACCGCAGGGACCCCTTGGAACCTGTTCAATGGCCTGCGCGAGGGGACTGCACCGGTTAACGCTGATCAGCTATTGACCCAAGCACTGCACCCCCAAGGGGTAAGCTGGCTGGGCACGACCTGGCAGCAGGTGACCCAATGGGTCCCAGGGATTGCTTCTTCCATCACGCCCCTGCTGGTGGCTGGGCTTATCCTCACCCTCCCGAAAGACTCAGGATCAGAAGAGACCAGTGTGGCGGAAGACCCAATGATCAAACTGGGTGCCATATCTCCCACATTCTCACAGTCCTATCCAAACCAAATCCAGGTGCCGGCGTATGCTCCGATGATCGATACCACGGGTCATCCCGCTGCGCCAGTCCCTCCGGCTACTCCTACGATGACGGAGCCTACGCTACCCGCATCTCCAAGTGCGCCTGTGGCTCCCAGCCCGGATTCGCCTACCCTTCAGGTTTTATCAGGAACCTTATTATTGCCGGATTTTCCTGACGAAGATGATTGGCTTAGTCGGTTGATGCCTCCGAAATTGCCTGCCCTTCCTGTAGAAGAACTTCTTCCCTCATTACCGCCACTTCCGCCGTTACCAGCACTTCCTGAACTGGAGCCCCTAGCGGGACTGACTCATCAACCCAGTGAACCGAGCCCATCCAGTAAGCCCAGCCGTCCTAGTCGGCCCAGTCGAGCCAGCGGCCAATCCCTGCAACTTGGTCAGGTGCTGTCAGGCTGGTTGTCTAGCAAGCACGAGCCTGAGCAAAGTGTGGTAGCAGATCAAAATGTTCCCGCAGAACCCGTAACGAGGCTAGAAAGTGAAGTAGCAACTGAAGAAGGAAACATTGACGCCCTGAAACGGCAACTCTGGCGACACCTATTGGACGACGAGTTGATTAAAAATAAACGAGGGCTCTCCTTGTTTACTTTTAAGGAGGGTGGTTTTCAATTTAATGGTGAAGAGGTGCCAGGGCATTTGAAGGAGCATTATTTTGAACTCTTTGACGAGTGGGGAGAGATGCATTCTCCCAAAGAAGGTGATTCTGCCCGGCATCCCTTTATTCGGGAGAATGGGGTAGTGGCCTTGCACCCCCAATTCATTGCCGTAGGGAGAATTACGACCGAAGGATTCTTTGGAGCCATGTCCGGCACGCTGGATATGATGGAAGTAGAATCCTGGGGTGTGAAAGCCCTCCCACCGGAGCAATAAGCCTAAACTTTGCCAGCGATGGCTGCTTCGAAGTCCTCCATAAAGGGGGAAAGCACGAAGGGGTCCAGGTTGGCATGATCGAACGTGACCAGCATGGGGATAAAGTCCCGGTCCCCCTGCTGGTACCGTTTCCCGAAGTAGAAGTACGGACGTCCGGTGCTGGTGGCAGGCATATGCAACGAGAAGCCGCTAAACTGCAGATTGGGCAGGTTGCCAACAAAAAGAGCGCCCCCCCACTCCAGATTGCTGAGCGGCTGAAAGTCCTCCCGGTTTCTTGCGCGTTCCAGTTGAGATTGATAGTAAGGAAAGAACTCAGCCAGCGTAGCGGGTATCACATTCTCCAGCAGCGTCTCCGAGAAACGCGCATCACCCCCAATGGCGATGGGTGTAAAGACGGGAGGATTGTCCAGGATGTACCACTCCCCCTCTATACAGCGGTACCGAAAGCAAGGATGCCCTTGGGAAGTCTGGGCCAGATGCCAGATCAAATACCCCGTAAACGTTGCGCCCGCCAGTGGCTTTACTTCCTTCCGGTAATACACCAAGGCTTCCGTGATATCTAGCTGGAGGGTCATCTGCAGGTGTGGCTCCTTTACCGCATCCGTGCGGTGGAAAAAGGGCAAGGCCCATTGCTCGTACGAGCTTAGCGATTCCAGGTCCAGCTTGCGCCCGGCGTAGCGGTCCAAAAAGTCGTTGACGGTCATGCGGCAAAGATGGGATAAGGAGTTGGTAGTTATCTGTTATTATTCACCAATTTCTGGTTCCTTCCTACTCGCGCTCCTTCAGGGCACATTACCGAATGATCGCATCAGGATAACCTGTCCCACCTACCCGTGCCTGGGTAAGGTAAGATATCAATAATGAGCTGATTGGTGTTAGCAGCCGAGTTTCTTCCTTTCGCTGGGGTCGCACACGACTCAGAGTGACTTTCTTGGTGGTAGAAAACGTCATCTCAGTGGGCCGCACAGGCTTTGTGTGTTTGCCTGTCAAAAAATTAAAACTCGAGATGAACCCGTTGGCCCATCGTCTCACCAGCTCATCCACTCATTCTGGCACTCCGAACCTCTCCCCATTTACATATTTTCATCTCGGCTCCTGGCCTCATCGGGTCATTAGCTCATCATTTTTCCTAATTTTGGGGTCGAATTGCGAATCCGCAGACTAAACTATTGCTCCAAATGAAAGCATTGGAAGGAAAAAATGCCCTAATCACGGGGGCTTCCAAAGGCATTGGCCGGGCCATCGCCTTGCGTTATGCAGAACAAGGCGCCAACGTGGCCTTCACGTACCTAAGTAGTGTAGAGAAAGGCGAAGCCCTGGTGGCTGAGCTGGAAGCCCACGGTGTAAAGGCCAAAGGGTACCGTTCGGATGCCTCTAACTTTGAGGCCGCTCAGGAGCTGGTAAACAGCGTAGTAGCGGACTTCGGTAGCCTGGATATCCTCATCAACAACGCCGGTATCACCAAGGACAACCTGCTCATGCGGATGAGCGAAGAGGATTGGGATCGTGTGATCAACGTAAACCTAAAGAGCTGCTACAATACCGTAAAAGCGGCCAACCGCACCATGATGAAGCAACGCGCTGGCAGCATCATCAACGTTACCTCCATTGTGGGTATCAAAGGCAACGCCGGGCAGGCCAACTACGCCGCATCCAAGGCCGGCATCATCGGTTTTACTAAGTCCATT
>DMST01000444.1:4067-15992 GCA_003454975.1 Cytophagales bacterium
GCTAGGCTCGCGCAATATCCGTAGCAATGCCATCGCCCCCGGCTTTATCATCACCGAGATGACTGATGCCCTGGACGAAGGCCAGCTTAAGGCGTGGACGGACGCAATTCCGCTGAAGCGGGGTGGCGAGGCCGTGGAGGTAGCCGACCTGGCGGTATTCCTGGGCAGCGACCAGAGCCGGTACATCACCGGGCAGGTGATCCAGATTGACGGCGGTCTGCTGACTTGATCAGTTAACCAAAGACATTGTATAAAGCCGATTTGAGGAAACTCAGGTCGGTTTTTTTGATTTTGGCTCTTTAGTTCTGCTGCCCCAGAATTGTTTACACTTTCCCTTTTTCTTTACGTTACCAATCTCCCAAAAACAGCACACAAACTTCAACCAGAAGTAATCTGCATGCACACTAAATAAGGGGACGGCAAGGTACTTTCGCGCTTTCTTTCTAACACACCTACTCTCCATATGAAGAAAGTTTTACTGCTCCTCGCCCTAGTGGCAAGCTCATCCGCTTGGGCCCAGATGGTAAGCCCTACTGCCGGCCAGCCGGCTTCGGCCCAACGCCTGCAACGCGCTCAATCTACGGAGGACGACCACCTACCCTTTGACGAAGCCTTGGCTCCCTTTTACCACGGAGTGGCCTCTGGTGATCCGCTCAGCGATGCCGTGGTGATCTGGACCCGGGTGACTTCCGAAACCGACGAAGATCCCGTAGAAGTAACCTGGGCGGTGTATGCCGACCCTGAGCTAACCAGCCTGGTGGCTTACGGAGATACGACTACTACCGGTGAGCGCGACTTTACCGTGAAGGTAGACGTGCCCGGCCTGGAGCCCGCCACTACGTATTATTATGCCTTTGCGTACAACGGCCAGAATTCGCTGACGGGCCGTACCCGTACCGCTCCTGCCGCGGACGAGGCCGATCAGCTGCGGTTTGCGGTGGTGAGCTGTAGCAACTACCAAGCGGGCTATTTCAACGCTTACGGCCGTATTGCCGAGCGGCAAGACCTGGATGCCGTCATTCACTTGGGAGACTACATCTACGAATACGGCGCCGGAGCGGGCACCTACGGGTACGACTCTACGCGCGACGACCGCAGCAACGTGCCGGATACTGAAATCCTGACGGTAGCTGACTACCGTACCCGCTATTCGCTGTATCGCCTGGACCCGGATCTGCGGGCCGCTCATCAGCAGCATCCTTTTATCCCAATTTGGGACGACCACGAGTCGGCCAACGACGCCTACAAAGACGGCGCTGAGAACCACAACGAGGACGAAGATGTGGACGAAGGCGACTGGGAAACCCGCAAGGAGCTGTCTAAGGAGGTATGGTTTGAGTGGATGCCGGTACGCGAAACGGCGGACCGTAGCATCTACCGGACCATTGAGTACGGCAACCTGGCCGATCTGATTATGGTGGACACCCGCCTGGAGGGCCGCGAGGAGCAGCCTCTGATTGCGGTAGATACGGTGGAATACCGTACGGTATTGGGAGAGACTCAGAAAGCGTGGTTGTTTGATGAGCTGAACGGTTCGGATGCGCAATGGAAGATCATTGGCAACCAGATCATATTCTCGCAATTGAATGTGGGCTTTGCGGCTACCGACCTGGACGGCAACCCTGCGCCTACGGACTCTACCTTCATCATGTTTACGGAGAGTATTTTCGTTGACATCTGGGACGGCTACCCCAAGGAGCGCCGGGACATCATCAACGAGATCAGCGAGAATGACATCGACAATGTGGTGATCCTGACCGGAGACTTTCACAGTACGTTTGCCTTTGACGTTACGAACACCCCCGTGGTGTATCCCAATCCTGCGTTCAACTTCTTGCCTACTCCCAGCTCGTCCTACGATCCGGCCACCGGCCTGGGCTCAGTAGCCGTAGAATTTGCTACCCCTAGCATCACCTCTGCCAACTTTGATGAGAACATAGATGCGGTGACCTCCGCTGTATTTGAGGTAGCCTTTAACAGTCCTCAGGAAGCCCTGGGTGGGGTGAATTACAACCCGCACATGAAGAATGTAGACCTGGACCGCCACGGCTACTTTGTGTTGGACATCACCGAAACGGCCGTCCAAGCGGACTGGTTCTACGTGGACATTCTGGATGCCGCAGATGACACCGAGGAGCAGGACGGCAGCTACGCCTCGGCGGCGGGCACCAACCACCTGACGGCCGCGAGCAGTGCCGCTACCGAAAAGACAGAGCAGCCAGAGCTGGCACCTACGGCCATCAATGCGGCGGTGGTGCTGTCAACGGACGAGCCCCGTAACTTTACGGTATTTAGCGCCTATCCTAACCCGGCACGTGAAGGCGGTGTGCTCTACATGAACCTGGCCTTTGTGCGCGGAGCGGAGGTATCGGTAGACCTGCTGACTCTGGAAGGCAAAAGCCTGGGCCACCTGCTCGACCGAGACTTTGGCGTGGGTAACTACACCCTGACGCTCGATTTGCCTACGCTGACCCCCGGCGTGTACCTGCTACAGGTAGCCTCGGAAAACGAAGGCACCTGGACGAAAAAGCTGGTGATTCGGTAAAGGAATTTGATACATTTTCACCGCTAAAGACCAAGCGCTCGAGAAATGGGGGCTTGGTCTTTTTTTGAACCATTACTTCTGTATTTTTCCTGAAAAATCCGCCCGCATGCTTTCTTCTTATCCCTACATCACCCCGGAGCACCCGGACTCCTTTGCTTACTTCACCCTAAGCACCCGCCTGCCCAAAATCATCCAGGACATCCTGGACAGCGGCTTGTTTCCCTCCGAAGCCATACAAAGCAAGCTAGGGCAGTTGCTCAGCGAAATTCCGGGGTTACCCATCCGCCGATTCCCTTTGTTGCCGGCTGAGGAGGCGCTCTGGGAACCCTTCTTTGCAGACTACGAGGGACAGACGCTCACGCAGATCCCGTTCTTTTTCGGGGAAATCTATTTTTACCGATACCTGCTATCCTTGACGGAGTATGAGCAAAATCAAAGGGATCCCTTTGGGAAATCGAAGGAGAAGGACATTGCCAAAAACGTGGATTTCTTTAGGAAAGCCCTAGAAGAAATGGCTTTCGAGGATCAGGACCTGAATCATTATTTGCGGCTCGCTTTGTTGGGCAACCAAGCCGATTTGAGCCAACTCAGCTCCTCCCTGGGGCAGGGGATAGAGATCTTTCTCAACGAAGGCGTACAGCTGGATGCCGCATTTGGAAGCCGAAAGGACGTTCACCTTATTTTAGACAATGCGGGAGTAGAGCTGTTTTCAGACTTGGTTTTGGCCGACTACCTTTTGAGCACCGGAAGGGCCCAGACCATAACCCTACACGCCAAAAAATGGCCGCTGCTGGTATCGGATGCCACGATCGGAGATATCGAAGGGCTTTGCGCTGCGCTAGAGGATCAGGGACATGAGGACTGGGTAAACCGCTTGCGGACTCAGCAAGCAGAGAGGAGACTCGTCCTGACCGACCACCTGTTCTGGAATAGCCCCAAGCATTTTACCCAGCTGGAAGAAGCCCTTGCCGCCCAGTTTTCGGCCGAAAGGGCCGTTGTCATCACGAAAGGGGATGCGAACTACCGGCGGATGTTCGAAGACCGGGTGCTACCTCCTACGCTGTCTCCTCAGCAAACGGAGGGCACGTTTCCCTGCCCCACCTTCAGCCTGCGGGCTCTCAAGTCCGAAATCGTGGTGGGGCTGGCCGAGGGCCAGGCAGAAACCTTTGCCGGGCAAGACGACCGATGGCTGGTAAACGGGAAGTGGGCCTTGATCCAGCAGACTGGATTTTAGTTTTATGTTGTATTTTTAAAGATGCCCGGCTACAAACTATTAAATCAGGACTCAGAAGACGCCCACCAATACTTCCTTACGCTAGACGATGTCATAGAAATGCCGCCCTCTAGCGGTACGCGCGATCGGGGCAACAACAACCTACACTTCAATAGCAAAAATCGGCCGTATTCGGAGAAGCTCTCCGCTTCTGCTAAGCATTTTGCCGAGACGGTGCTACTGGGAGAGCACCGGGCCAAGCAGTGCTACAGCGACAGCGAAATGCTGCAGCACTGTTTGCTGATGGAGGCCTTGCCGGCCTTTCCTGAAAAAACGGCCCTCATCCTGGAATTTGGGTTCTGTACGGGCCGCAGTTTGAACTTCCTGGCTGCCCTGGCATACGATCGCGATGTGTTTGGCTTCGACTGGGGCAATGGTCTGCCTGAACCCTGGCGGGATAAGTTTCCTGCGGGTACCTTTCGGTATACCAAACGAATAGAACGGAGGGCCGACGGTATCCGGATTGTGGAGCGTGAGTCAGCAGCAGAGGCTCCCTTTATTCCGTTCTATCCGCTGGCCAATGCCAGCTTAGTGTTGGGCAAAATAGAAGATACTCTACCCGCCTTCACTCGGGACTATCTGGAATACCAGCAGCGGCCGCTGGCTTTTGTGTTTATCGATACCGACATCTATTCCACTTGCCTGCATGTGTTTGAGACCTTAGACCCCTACATAGAAAAAGGGAAAACCGTCTTTGTGCTAGACGAGGGCTACAACTTTACCGGCTATGATACTCAAGAGCACGAGGAGTGGAAGAAACATGAATTCCGGGCTATGGAAGAATATGCGGATGAAAACGGTTTGCAGATCCGTTACCTAGCCTTTAATCAAAACCTACAACAGCTTGCCTTCATCTTCGAATAAGGAATACGAAACTAAAACCGTTGAGGCGTCCCAACTGATGGCCCTCCTTACGGAGGCGTCGATGGGGCTGCCTTTAGAAGAAAGATGGGCGGGGCACGTTTCCAAAGAAAATCACACTTTCAATATCAAGAATCTGGAACTAGCCGATGAACTAGTCTTTACGAATGCCTATTTCAAAACGCTGGTCTCTTGCGAGAAATTGACCTTTAAATATTGCAAGTTCAAGAAGGTGACCTTCGGCAATACGGACGGAATACTTGGGCTTGGCAAGCTACCCAACTTGAATTTTATTGGCTCGGATTTTGGCGACTTAGGGATTTATAACTCCAGGCTTACGGATCTCAAAATCGCTGCCAACTGCCAAATTATTGGCAGTTTTGAGTGCATTGGTAATAACATACAACAATTTACACTCGCCAAATCCAACCTTGGGCAGAGCACCCGGTGGGAATCTACTTTTATTGATACCCTGTCTTTTTCTAAAATAGAAACTTCGAGTAAAGAGAAGCGCAAAGGAACCATTCATAAAGATGCCTCCCTCTTGATGCATGATATGCGGGTGCAAAAAGCCAGCTTTACCAAGTGCAAGGAAATCCTGGGGATAAAAATCAGTGGGAATAGTGCATTTGGATCCCTTGAAATTTCGGATCCCAGTCAGCTTCCTGCATCGGCACACATCTTGAATTTTACCACCACGTCAGAAGTTACTCTACAGAAGCTGATCCTGGCAAAAGCACATCTGAAGGAGATCTCCCTGCAGGGCGAAGTTCAAGAACTGCAAGCGAGTCATTTTCAATGCGATGTACTGGAGCTAAAGGATGCAGCAGCATTGGGCCGGATACATATCCGCTCCGGTGCCATTCGGGAGCGGCTCCGTTTTGCTTCGGTAGGGTGCATCGAAAAAATTGCCCTGGGGCAAAAGGAAGTAGACGACCAAAACCCTACTAACTCACTGCAGATGGGGGAAGTCTCTTTTGATCACACCTCCATTACCAATCTGGAAATCTTAGGCGTTACCATGGATCGCTTGTCGGTTACGGAAGTGTTCCTGGAATCGGGCATGGTCAACGATTGCCAGGTAGGGGAGCTGGCTTTTAAACTCACCCTCCGGAAGGGATCACTGTTCCAGTGCATCAAGTCCTCCATTACCCACCTCAACTTTGATGAATTCATCAATCAAGGACTCATCCGGTTGATTGATTTGAAAGCTATCGCGAATAGTAACCCCCGCATCTCGCTGATCTATTCTGATTTGCAGGAGATCCAGCTCATTAAAGTGGACCTGACCCCGAAGGTGAAATTCTTGTTCTTCAACTCTAAGATGGCCGGGGCCTTTGTGGCCGGCACAGAGCTGCCCCGCCATATGGAGGTGCCTTACAAGTACAGGCCGCACAATACCCGTAAACAGCCTGATGCTAAGAAGGAAAAGGAAAATGAGCTGCTAGCCCACGACCAAGAACGGTTGATTTTCAATCAGTTTAGCAAGGTATATCTGGATAACAAGGACTTCGCCAGGGCCTTCCAATACCGGGCATTGAGCCTGGAAGCACACCGGAAAAGGATATGGCTCAAGCCTCGCAAAAACCTGAAAAACTGGGCAGATCTGCTGATTCTTGGGCTCAACCGCCTGACCAACGACTACGGCAATAGCCTGCCCCGTGCGGCTTTGAGCGCCGTCTGTATTTCCCTATCGCTGTTTGTCTTGTATCTATATAACCTAGGTGGGGCAGAACTGCTTTATGATTTTCCCCGAGTGCGGAAAGCATTCTCCTTCTATTTCGAATTCCTGATTCCTACCCACCGGCCCAACTTTATGCTCGGGGTGTTGGAAGATGAGCTTCCTCTTCCTGCCAATGCCCGATTAATCGATAGCCTCTCACGGCTCGTCAATTCGTTTCTGATTTATCAGTTCATACAGGCGTTTAGGAAGTACGGCCGGCGGTCCTAACGGGGTTTTACTAGCAGGTTTGGTGGAAGTAGGCGTACTGCGCGCCGTCCCAATAGAGCAGGCCGCCACCCACCTCTGACTTCTTGATTTCCAAAGAAGGATTTTCCAAAATCAAGGGTTCTTCTTCTGTCAAGCCCGGTTCATTTTTCCGTTCCCGGTTGATCCGCCAGACATCGATATAGGTAGGGTTTGAAGAAAAACCCGGGGTAGACTCTTGGCCAGCTCCCAAGATGAACACCTCGTGGGTACCGCCGTGCACTACCGCAAAGCCCACGTCCTCGGTGGCTATATTTTTGATGAGCAGGGCTATATCCACCGTACCATCCCCGTTGAAATCGGCCTCCAAATACATAGGATTTAGCCGGGGGTCCAGTACATACTTTTCCGCAAAGGTCTTTCCTTGTAAAAGGGGGGACGCCTTGAGCCATTGGGGCAATGCGTAGCTCAGGTAAAACTCGCTTTGCCAGTAGGTATTTTCTTTTTCAATAAATACGGTATCAATGATGCGCTCCATGACCGTAACGGTATCACGGATGATTTCCGTACCAACTTCGGATTCGGCAGAGGGAAATGGATCCGGCGAAGCGGAGTTTTGTGGCTGGCAAGCCAATAGCAAGACTAAGCTGATGTGAAGCAAAGGTGGTTTCATGGTTGGAGAATTATGTTGGGGACAAAGGTAAAGAAACCTGCTCAGCAGGCTTTACTTCTTTAACTACGGAGCAAATCCCCAGAGGATTCAATACTGCAAATAGGAATTAACCTAAAATTTCTTTTCTTTTACAATACTGCAAATAGGAAATTACTATTGCAGCCAGGTACTGATCGTAAAAGGTATCAGCAGGATGTTTAATTTGTAAGGGTACGGCCATGATGAGATTTCTGAAGCTGAAGGCATGGAATCTCAAATAATTTTAGCCCAAACAGCACTCATCCTTTTGAACTCGTATGCTGTATGACTCCAAAAACTCCGCAACCGCCCCGCTGGGTCCATCGGTTTTTCCGGTGGTTTTGCCATCCGGACTGGATGCTCTCCATCGAGGGTGATTTGCTGGAACTCTTTGCCGAAACGCTACAGCAAAAGGGGCCTGCCCCTGCCCGACGACAGTTTGCCTGGGAAGTGGTCAAACTTTTTCGTCCGTCCTTATTCCGCAACTTTATGAAACTTCCCCAATGGAACCTCCTCGCCCTGCTGCGCATGCAGGTAGTGCTCTCGCTCAGGAGCTATGGCCGGTACCGTAGCACCTTTTTGGTCAACTTGCTGGGCCTGTCCCTGGGTCTTACCAGCGCCCTACTCATTTTCAGCTGGGTGCAAGCCGAACACGCCGTGGATGCCTACCACGCCCAAGATGCTCAGCTCTACCAAGTCATGAACAATTCTCAACGGCCGGAAGAGGTAGTCACCTCCTCCAATACACCGGCGCTACTCAGCGAGGCCTTACGTTCACAGATCCCCGGTGTGGCACATGCCGTCACGGTGGGCAATGCCGAATTTAGCCCTCGTACCATCCTCTCTAGCCCCACCCGGGATCTGGAGGCCAAGGGTACCTACGCCGGCGCTGCCTTCTTCCAGGTATTCTCCTTTCCCTTTCTGGCCGGCAATCCCGCTTCAGCCCTGGAAGAGCTGAATGCCCTTGCCATCTCCGAACGTCTGGCCATCCGGCTATTTGGGTCCGCGGAGGATGCCCTGGGGCAAACCGTATCTGGCGGTCGGCAGTTGTTTAGGGAGTCCTTTTTGGTGGCAGGGGTGTACGAAAATCCGCCGGCCACCTCCACGTTGCAGTTCGACTTTGTTGCCAACTATGCTCTGGTGAGCAAAAAGATAGAATGGGTGAACGACTGGAACGGTGACGCCGCTCAGACCTTCCTGGTTCTCAGGGAGGATGCGCCCCTGCTCGAGACCCAACGGCAAATCCAGAGTTTGCTGCAAGAGAACGGAGACCGCCCCAACAGCACACTCTTCCTCCAGCGCTTTTCGGACCGCTACCTACACGGTGAATACCAAGCCGGGGTGCCCAACGGAGGACGCATCACGCAGGTCAGCATTTTTAGCGGGGTGGCTTGGTGCCTGCTGCTATTGGCCGCAATCAACTTTATCAACCTCAGTACTGCCCAGGCCTCGCGCAAGCTGAAAGAAGTAGGTGTAAAAAAGGTATTTGGCATTCGCCGCCGTATCATGGCCTTTCAGTTTCTGGTAGAGTCCCAGCTGCTGGCCCTCATCGCCCTGCTGGTGGCGTGGCTGCTCACAGTTTTGCTATTGCCATCACTCAATGCCCTCACCGATAAAGCCATCACCTGGTCCTGGGACATGACTTTTATCCTGCCCGGGTTAGGTCTTGCCTTGCTGCTGGGTAAGCTGGCGGGTATTTATCCGGCCCTCTATTTGTCTGGTTTTCATCCTCTGTTGGCCCTCAAGGGCAAGTTGCAAACCACCGCTTGGGGCGAACTATGGGTCCGTAAGGGTTTGGTCGTTTTCCAGTTTGCCCTCTCCTTCCTCTTTATTCTGGGCTTTTTGGTCATTCACAACCAGCTAAAGCTGGTGCAACAGCAGAGCCTTGGTTACGACCAAGACCAGCTGATCCATTTCCGTGTATCAGGTGCCTTTGACCGGCAGGTTTTGCTGGCCGAGCTGCGCAACATCAGCGGTGTGCAAGCTGCCACCAACACCTTCGGGGGCAGTATAGTGTCTCTGGGCGGTTCGGGCTCAGGCTTCTGGTGGGACGACGAGGAAAGCCAGGAACGGCTCACCTTCCGCAGGCCAGCGGTGGGATACGAATTCACCGAAACCCTGGGTATTGAATTGCTGGAAGGTCGCACCTTTTCGGGTGATTTTGCTCAGGAAGAGAACAAACTGCTGGTAAATGAAGCGGCAGCCGACCTTATTGGCCGGGAGGGTATCGTGGGCCGCCTGATCCACGATAGTGACGAGGAGAAAGAGATCATAGGGGTGGTGAAGAACTTTCACTTGCAGTCGTTGCACGACCCGATACAGCCCACCATCATGCGCTTTTCTGAACGCGGCAGCGACTTCCTGGTGCGTTTGCAGGCGGGAACCGATCCGGTCACCCTTCAGCAGATAGAGGCTGCCTATCTCGCCCGAAAGCCTGAATTCCCTTTCTCCTTCAGCTACGTGAATGACGAATACCAGGCCCTGTATACCGCAGAGGAGCGTATGAGTACCCTCGCCAAGGCCTTCACCCTGGCGGCCTACTTGATTTGTGGTCTGGGCTTGCTAGGACTTACCGCCTTCAGTGTAGAGCGTAGGCGCAAAGAAGTAGGCATCCGCCGCGTACTGGGCGCCACCATTCGGGGCCTCACTTTCCAGCTCTCCTGGGATTTCCTTCGGCTCATCTTGTTGGGTATTGTACTGGCTACTCCCGTGGCCTGGTTGCTGCTCAATCAGTGGTTGCAAGGCTTCGCCTATCGGGTAAGCCTACATCCCGGTTGGTTTGTGTTGGCCGCGTTGGCCTCCTTGGGGCTCGGGCTTTTGGTCGTAGGCACCCGCACGCTCCGCGCCGTGCTCATCAATCCCGTGCACAGCCTGCGAAATGAGTAGAGAGGCTACACTGATGAAACTACACTGGTCTGGAAATTACTTACAGACCACACGGGCCAAAGGAACTTGTACCCTGATTATTTCAAAACCCATAAATCCAAAAACTCTCCTGCAGGCGTAGGCTATCCAACTCAGGAGAGGCCCCTACAATTCGTGCAATTTCCTGGTACATCGCCACCATATCTGTACTATCACCGCGGTAGTATTGGTGCAGGTACTGTACGTAGAGGCTCGGGTTGTCTTGATACTCGCGGGTTAGCACCGTATTCCACAGCGAATCTCCCTGCGTTTCTGCCAGATTTAGTTTTCGCAAACTTACGTAGGCGTTTTGCTGGTGGGTAGAGGGTATTTCGTAGTACCACTGGAGGGCTCCCAAGGTATCCCCCTCCCGCAAGGATCGCTCCGCCCGCTGCATAGCCAGGTTGGCGTTGGTGCGTTCGTCCGAACCTGCCCGGTACCGGTTGTTGAGCCGAAGAAACCCAATCATGAGCTCGCTCACCCACTGGTCCTCCGCGTAGTCATAAAAATCGACCATTGCCGGGCGGCCCTTGCGCAATTCCATGCGGTACTTACGGAAATTAAAGGAATAGGGAAAGGTGGCCAGGATGACCAACTCGGCGTATCGATCGTAGAAATCGAGCCGATACAGCGTCGCCTCCCCGGTATAATCATGTACCCGGTGGTAGATGCGCAGGTTGTTGAGCTTGAGCTGTAGCCGCAGCTTCTTTTGGTAGAAGTCATTGAACATATTGACCTCCGTGGTGCTGACCTGCCGTGTTACTCGTCGTTTGAATGCCTCCTCGTTCCAGCCGGCATTCATTACATCGAAATCATAGGCATTGATGCTCGCCACCAGATCCTGAGCATAACGAGTCATCTTTTGTTTTTGTGCCTCCGTGAATGCAGCCGGGGCTTGGGGTTTGGGCTCCGAACAAGCCGTGAGCAAGCCAATAATTAAAAGGGCAAACCAAGTAAAGCGGGAGAATTTGTTCATTACCATGAATGTAGCCAGAAATTCCTGAAAGGTACGGACCGTGGTATGCGTGTTGATGGCACATTATGATTTGGGAAAATGATCAGCCTACCGCAGAGTTCTTCGCTGACCTGGTGTAAGATTCATTTACAGCGCTGGGCGCTCATGGCAAAAGAACCAGGAATCTTACCGCCTAGTGGAAACCTTCTACCTTCGCGATCTAAAATAATGCACCGTACCAAACAGGACGAGGATGAACCCGAGTCCTCCTGTCAACCAGGCCAGACTGAAATCTCCCCCACTAAGCGTCACAAAAAATCGGGCGGTTTCTGGCTGACCGGACAGGTAATAGACAGGAACCTGGTACCCTTTTACGAACCAGCGGGTTCGGGTATGCTCCGCCTGGCGCACCTCGTGTTGGTACCCTTCTTCGTCCAGAAACACCACAATGGCGCTAAAACCGTATCGGCTTTTCTCATAGTCGGTGATCACCCCCTCGGCCTCTACGCGAAGCCGGGACCATTGATAATCCTGATAGCCTACTACCGCTGTAATTGCCCAAACACCGAAGCCAAGCAATACGATGATCAGGTTATACACGTGCCGCCACCTTTTGAACCGCTCCCCATCGATGCGGTCCAGGTCCCTGGCTGGTGTGTCCGTAAATCTGAGATTCATCTTTAAGTTGATTTTAGAAGAGCAAGCTACGCATTTACATTTGGCGAGTATCTCCTTGCTAGTGTGAGAAGCCCTCCTAACCCGTTTAGGC
>DMST01000444.1:16046-16387 GCA_003454975.1 Cytophagales bacterium
ACCCGTTTAGGCAATTGCCAAAATAAAAGCCCCGAGTGTAGACCCGAGGCTGGAATCTCTCCCAAAAAGGAAAGAATAACTTACTTCTGTGTTCTGTAGCCTAATACCCCAGTAGCTCCTCCAGCTTCGCCGCCGTCTTCTCTGCGGTAGGCAGCATGGCTTTCTCCAGATCTACGTTGAGGGCGATGGCCGGCAGGTTTTTGGCACCTAGCGTCATCACGGGAGCGTCTAGCTGCTGGAAGCACTGGGTAGCGATGCGCCCGGCGATGGATTCAGCGAAAGAGTTCATCAGGGGCTCCTCCGTGAGCACCAGCACCTTGCCGTGGCGGCCTACCGCCTGG
>DMST01000444.1:16435-17098 GCA_003454975.1 Cytophagales bacterium
GGGTGATGGTATCCCAATCCACCGGGTTGATGGTCCGTAGGTCCACCACTTCCACCTGTCCGGGGAAATCTTTGCTAGCATTGAGCGCCCAATAAACGCCCATACCGTACGTGATCACGGCGCAGCTATCGCCTTCTTCCATCCGTTCCGCATCCGCTTCCTGCGCTATGCGCGCTTTGCCCAGGGGTACCATGTAGTCCTCGTCCGGCTCCACTACTTTAGCTGCTTCGGTGCCCGGTACCTTGCTCCAGTAGAGGCCCTTGTGCTCCAGCATCACCACCGGGTTAGGATCGTAGAAGGCCGCCTTGAAGAGTCCCTTCATGTCGGCGGTATTGGAAGGGTACACTACTTTGATGCCCTGAATGGTGGCGAGCGTAGACTCTACGCTGCCGCTGTGGTAGGGACCGCCGCCGCCATAGGCACCAATGGGCACCCGAATGAGGGACTGGATGGGAAACTTACCCATGCTCAGATAGCAGCTTTTGGATAGCTCTTCTACCAGCTGGTTAATGCCGGGCCAGATGTAATCTGCAAACTGAATTTCTACTATAGGTTTCAGGCCCACGGCCGACATACCGGCTGTAGACCCTACAATATAAGCTTCTTGAATAGGTGTATTGAACACGCGCTGCTCACCGTACTTCTGTGCCAGCGTGGCCGCCT
>DMST01000197.1:0-10631 GCA_003454975.1 Cytophagales bacterium
GCTGGCAGCATCCGTGAGGTCTGCCTCAATCAGCGACATCACGGTAGCCACCGGGTCACGATCAAAGTAATCGGTATCCGACTGAATAATCACCCGGTCTACCATCGGCACATCACCGTAAGCACGCACCAGATTAAAGTGTGCCAATGCCCGGGCAAATTTTGCTTCGCCTTCGAACTGGGCGGCGGCATTGGCGTCCTCTACTACGTCCAGATTAGCCAATACTACATTGGCCCGAAAAATCACGTTGTAGTTATCTGCCCAGTAAGAACCAATGACCACATTGGTAGGGGCAACGTTGTAGTCCTGAAACTGCGCCCAATCACCCTCACTTGATTTGGTACGGGTGTTATCACTGCGCATCTCAGTGAGGGCAAACTCACGCAAGGGCAACTGCTGCAAACCGTCGTAGATGGCAATGACTCCGCTTTCTACTTCGTCACTGTTGGCGTAGAATCCGTTACCACCAATGTCTGACAGGGGTTGTAAATCTAAAGGATCAACGCTACAGCTAGCCAGACCGAGCACGGCTACCAGTGGAAGCGCATAGGTATATACTTTCAATTTCATGATGTGCGTGCTTAAAATTCTAGATTTACTCCCAGTGAAAAGGTACGGTAGATGGGCGCAGGTCCGCGCTGGTAACCGTAGGTCAAAGGATTACCCAGGCCTTGGTCGATTCCTTCAGGGTTGTAACCCTGGTAACCTTCGGCCATGATGTACAGCAGGTTCTGTGCGGCTACGAAGAACCGTGCATTACGAACACCGGCTTCGTCCAACAGTACGGAGTTGAAACGGTACCCTACGTTGATATTACGCAGTGCCACGTAGGAGGCATCCTGGATGTCATCGTTGGTAAATATCCGCTGGGTTACCAAATCAGCATCGGGAAACTCATCGCTGAAATCCATGTTGCCCGCAAACTCATTCAGAATATACTGTGAGGAGATATTACGTACCTCAGCACCGTGGGAGCCTTGGAACATAAAAGCTGCATCAAAGCCCTTGAACTTGAAGGTGTTATTCACACTCCAGATCAAATCAGGATAAGGAGAGCCCAATACGGTACGGTCATCGGGGTCAATGAGCCCGTCACCGTTCAGGTCACGAACATACACGTCTTGCGACTGGCCGTTGATGGGGTAGAAAGCATCTTTGATGTACTCTGGTGCAATTTCATCTGAAACCACATAGCCGTAGAAACTTGAGATAGGACTGCCTTCCAGCGCAATCCACTCAGCGGCACGCTTAGGATCTACCACACTGATCAGACCGTCAGACCCGGCAAAGTCTACCAACGTATTGCGGTTGTGTGTCAGGATGATGGAGGTGGTCCAGTTCAGGTTAGGACCCAATGTATTGCGGGTGATGATCTCCGCCTCAAATCCTTTGTTCTCTACTACCCCGCGGTTCACCAACGCTTCGCCAAAGCCCGTTACAGAAGGAATGGGCAGATTCAGCAGCAGGTCGTTGCTGGTACGCTCATAGTAGTCCAGGCTTATGCCCAACCGGCCGCGGAACAAGGCAATATCGATTCCTGGGTTGAACTCCTCCAGCTTCTCCCAGCGCAGCTGGGTGTTGGCGATGTTGATAGGGTTAAATCCGTTAACACCAATAGCGGTACCTACGGGTGATAACAGACCAATGTGGTCGTACTCACCAATACCGGAATTGCTACCCGTAATACCGTAGCTGGCACGTACCTTCAGTTCGGTGATGATCTCGCTATTGGCCAGGAAGCCCTCCTCACTGATGTTCCAGCCTGCAGAAACCGCGGGGAAGAAACCATACTTGTTATCAGGACCAAACTTAGAGCTACCGTCTGTACGCGCACTGAGGGAAAGCAGGTACTTCTCATTGTACACATAGTTGATCCGGGCCAGGTATGAGATCAAAGCCTCACGGCTGGCGCTGGTATTACCCCCAACCAGGTTAGCAGCAGGCACTACCCGAATCAGGTCATTCTCGAAACCGGCGGCTTCCAACGTGCTAGACTCGTTGAACCATGACTCAAAAGCGAACCCACCCACGGCACTGATGTAGTGGTCGCCCAATTGCTTGTTATAGTTCAGGGTAGATTCCGTTACTAAGTGGTTGCGCAACCCTGTAGCCAAACGTGCCTCTGAGTCGCGAGCACCGTTACGCGTAGCATTTACGCCAATCCAGGTGGTGTTGCGTGTATAGCGTACATCGCCACCAAAGGACTGCTTGAAAAACAGGCCGTCGGCCAGGTTCAATTTCAAATAGGCGTTTCCAAAAATCTTAGTTTGGTACCGACGACGGTCCCGCTCCAAAACCTTTGCCAAAGGGCTGGCATTGGACGTAGTACTAATATCAGTTCCTCCGGAGGCCAAGGGGATACCTTGCTCCAGGTCATAGTCATCAAACATCCGCTCCATGGCGTAATCACCCACCTGGGCATCTGCCCAACGGCCATTCTCACGCTCACGGTTTACAAACTGGATGTTGTCTTCATCCAGATAGAGAGGCAACCACGGTGCACCACGCAGGGCATCGTGTACCCCGATAGGAAACCGGCGCTGCTCAGTGTACGAGGGATTCAATACGATACCGAACTCAATGGTCTCGTTCACCTTAGTATCCAGGTTCAGACGCAGGTTCAGTTTCTCATAGTTATCCGTCAGCAGTACCCCTTCATCGTTCATGTAATTGACCGATGCCCGGTACTTGGTATTGGCAGTACCACCCCGCACGGCCAGTGAGTTGCTGTGGATCATTCCCCCGTCAAACATCACCTCTTCCCAATTAGTATAGGTGCCCAGGCGTTGCACGTACTGTAGCTTTTCGCTCAGGCCGTCCGGATCATTGGCTTGGGCAAAAGCGATCCAGTTTTCAGGAGTAGTGAGGTAGTCATTGCTAGGTACCGATTTGAAACCCACGTATCCGTTGTAAGAGATACGCGTAGGACCTTCCACCCCTTGCTTGGTGGTAATCATTACAATACCGTTGGCACCTCGCGAACCGTAGATGGCCGCTGCTGAGGCATCTTTTAACACTTCCATCGACTCGATGTCGTTCATGTCCAGACTAGCCAGGAAATCGGCGTCTGTACCTACCGCGATCCCGTCCACTACAATAAGAGGGTTGGAATCAAAGGAGATGGAACCTTGACCGCGTACCCGGATCACTGGGGCCTCGCCCGCAGCGGGATTGGTCATTTGAATATTTACTCCCGCTACCTGGCCTACCAGGGCGTCGTCAATACGACCGAGCGGAATTTGATCCAGTTGGTCGTTGACTACCCGAGACACGGAACCGGTAAGGTGAGACTTGCGCTGTACGCCGTATCCTACCACTACTACCTCCTCCAGCTGCTGTAAATTCTCTTCCAGAACTACATCCATGGAGGAGCGGCCGTTGATGGCCACTTCCTTGGTGGTAAATCCCACAAAGGAGAATACCAGAATATCTTCTGTTTCGGCTTCGATTTTAAATTTTCCGTTTGCATCGGTAACGGCACCGTTGGCTTCACCTTTTACTTTGATGGTGACCCCGGGCAGCGGTGCCTCTTGGGCATCCATTACGACCCCTGAGATCGAAAAAGCTTGCTGTGCGGATGCATGGAATCCGAACGTAAGCAGGAACGCCGCGAGCCACCATAATTTTGTCTTGTTAATCACGCTTAGCTTCATTTCAGCTTTGGGTTTTTACTATTCGCGAAAGGGCGTAGGAGATCGGGCAGGCGCGGCTAATCACCCCTTCATTGTCAAATGGAGAATAACTGCTATCTTTACGGATAGCTGGAAAGTGGTCACCTACAGTTTGATTGTGAGAGAGAGAACTGCAGATGAGATTCCTGCCTGATGGATTAGCGAGTCGCTAATCCATTTTTTGTTTTCAGTCAATTCGCCATAGGCTATTCATTTGGATTTTGGGATTTCTCAGAGAAATTCAGAATGTCTGATAAATGCGTGCGCATGGTTTTCTCAGCCTTTTCAGGCTCCATCTTTTCGATGTGCTCAAAGATGAGGTAGTGCTCATCAAGGGCTGACACGGGGCGGTCGCCCGCACATACATTGTTCTCGGTAAAGTAGGTCAGGATATCTGGTGTCACGATCAACATCAGTGAATTGAGCACCGAGTTCTTACTAGCTTCAGAGATCTTGAGGTGAAACATCAGGTCCTCTTCTACGGAAGGCTTACCAGCCTTTACCGCTTGCTCATAATTATCCAGAGCCCGGGCAATAGCCACTATGTCGTCTTTGGTGCGACGCTGTGCTGCTAGTTGGGCAGCGTTGGTTTCCAGGATTACCCGTGACTCTACCAAAGAATAAAAATCTGTCCCCTGCACCTTCAGCACATCGGAAATCAATCCTTCCAATGCGGTAATGCCGAAGCCGGCCACTACAGTGCCACTTTGTGGCAGGGTCTTCAGAATGCCATAAAATTCCAGTTTGCGGATGGCGTCTCGCACATGCGTACGGCCTACTCCAAACTGCTGACTGAGCATCCTTTCAGAAGGGAGTCTGTCTCCGGCCTTTAATTGACCCGAGGAAATGAGATCTTTTATCTGGGTGATGATCTTATCCACCGGAGTCTCAATGACGATCTCTTTAAAAATTATGTTCTTGTCCATAAGCGACTAGTCTTCTAGCAACTGGTCAACCAATTTACCTACATTATTAATAATTGCAAAGTTTACCCTGGATTACTTTCGTGAAATTTGAAAAAACACAGCCTTTACAGCCCAAAAAATGATAAAAATAAAAAATCAGACTAAACAGACACAAAATTTGATCATTCATCCTTGGGCAATGGTAATTGGCTGACCAGTTATAAAAATGTGCTTTTTCAACCAATTAGCCTCAGTGGGGTAGCAATGAGCTGGTCTGCTATTTTAAAGGGGAGCACAACCATTTATGGGCATTTCAAATACACGTGATCGAAGGGTTCGTAATGCCATTGCGAACTGGCCTCAATTGCCATCAACACCCCAAGAGAAAAAAAGCGGTGTCAAAAACACCGCTCTTTATTGCTAACGTTTGCTATTTCTATGAGATAAATTCGTATTGAAACGAATGTCTTAATTGTGGGTAATGGTAAGGTTCTTCACTCCTACCAATCCGTATGAGCCAGTATAGCTTGCCCCTTTTACAGACTGTAGATAGTTACCCACTTTGAAGTAGTTTCCTTCGGTTCCTGTATCCATGGCTTGCTTGAAAATCTCCACATTATTCTCATACAGGTACACTGTTCCTCCGGTATAGACAATTTTGAAGGTATACTCAGTATCCAGCTGGTAGCCAAGGTCCATGGTCACACTGCCGCCACGTACTACTTCTGTGATGTAGCCACTAATTTTCAACCGAACACCACCCGTGGTCTGATCTTCGTCACCGATAAACTGTACCCGAATGATGTCATCTACATCTACCCCGTCATTGTTGGGCGAAGGCCCATGAATCTGGCCAAAGCACAATACGCCACCGTTACCATCCGCATCTCTGGGCAGACGATCTACACGTACGTCCCACTCCATGGTGTGGGTACCCACACTACCGTCCCAGCTGGCCAAACCTCCACTACCGTTCAGTTCACGCAGCTCTACCCGCGGATTGCTAGAGTTTTGGCTAGTACCCAAGCCGCGGTAGCATTTGAACCACGTCCAGGTACCATCGGTGTAGTAGTAATTCGGATCGTTGTAGTTAGCTACGGTTACTCCAGATACGTCGGTGATATCATCGTAGTATGTAGCATTAGGGCCGGGCGAACCGTTGAAGCTATTGATCTTCCAGGTTTGAGCCGTGATACCCAGCACCCCAGAAGGCGTGGTGCTATTGTTGGCCTGGGGCGTAGCAGAAGCCGTACGGGTGGCAGAAGCGTTGCCCGAGTTATCGTAAGCCCGTACCGTGAAGGTATAACTAGTACCGTTGTTCAGGCCAGTGATGGTGCGGCTAGACCCTGAGGTGGTCACCGATCCGCCACTGTACGAAATTTCCGCATAAGAGAAGTCGTTATCGCTGGGATTAGTCCAGCTCAGAGAAACCTGGCCATCACCTGCACTTGCCGAGAGACCCGACACAGGTCCGGGAGGTGTGGTATCTCCACCACCACTACCTGCAGTTCCGTATATCTCCGTTTCGGTGATGCTGTTCCAGGAGTTAGCTGAGTTACCGAACCCAATAATGCGTACGTAGCGCCCACTCTGGTCGGTGGTGTTGTACTCCTCCAGGCTCAAGGTAGAACCACTACTATTTCCATCGAACACCTTGGTCAGGCTATTGGTAGCATTGCCTAACCAAATTTCGAAGTTAGCCGAACGCTGGTTGCCCTTATACCAAGCCACCTTTACCGATTCTACGGTAGCCGAAGAACCCAGATCGTAGGTGATGTACTGGCCGTTGCCATTGGCTGACCAACGCGTGCCCAAATTACCATCAATAGCATTTGCAGGACCGTTGCCGTCGTTTGCTGAAGCCGTAACCGAAGCTACGGAAAGCTGTGTCCCACCATTGCCAGGATTACTTCCTCCTCCCGTTTCGGTAAGCGTGTAATCGTCAAAACGGCCAGTTCCACCACCATAGGCTCCGTAAAGGGTTACCGAAGTGGCGCTACCGCTGTTAAACGACACCGTTTCCTCTGCCCAAGAACCGTTGTCGGCAGTAGTAGAGAAATCTGACCCTCCTACGGTTGCACCAATCTTCCCTTTACCTAGCAGGTAGGCAGACAGCTCATAATTTGTATTCGCGCTTACGGATACCGTTTGCTCAAAGCGGCCGGAAGATCCGGTAATCTTGGCCGACTTGCTTCCCGAATTAGCTCCGCTGGAAATGGCCGAAGGATCGGTATCGTTCCAATCCGTCCAGTTGCTTTCAAAACCTGGGTTATCAATCGCAATCGTAGTCATGCCTCCAGGGCCATTGATTGCGCCTGAGCCCCCTTCTCTCATCAATTCCTCTGCCTCACTGGGCAGATCGAGCACGGATTCATCCATGCAGCTCCATAGTACCATCCCAGGGACGGCAAAGAGCAGAAAAATGCTCGCCATGTTTTTCATGATTCTTAGTGTGTTTTAGAGGTTTTCGGTTTAGTAACTAGCCAACCATTAACTGGTCAACCAATTTAAAGGTAAGGGAAGAGCCACGACTCTCAAAATAGTTTTTGAGAAATTTTTAAAACAAAGCCTCTATTCAGCAAATACACTAAGATATTATCAACACCAAACGGTTGCTTAATGGCATTTCGGCAATCAACAATCCAGATTGGTTTACCAGTTGTGCAATGTGGGAAATCAGGGGATGAATAATCTGGGTAGAAGGGGATTGAGAGTTGGCTAGGATATGGCAGGGAGAAACAATTTGCTGGAAAGGGAATAAAGCTCCCGGAGCTGGAGCTGTTTAGGAAGCCACTTTCGAACCAGTGGAATTGCTAGTGTGGAAGATGAGCCGTGAATGCCACACCTCTCAATGTCAGCCCGCAGCTTCAGTCTTAGGATTTCTAGCCTATCAAAATTCAGAGTGCCACAGATACAACTCCAGCGGATTGTGGGTGAACCATTTTACAGCGTTGGCTCCTGAGAGGCACTACTCCTCCAAAACCCAGGACAAAGTACACAAACAAGCACCGGGCTGAGGCCAGGCACTAACCTTCATAGGCATCTCTGCGCAACCTACTTGTGTACCCCAAAGAGCACCCTAAACAAGGCAATCAAACACAACGGTTATTGCTTCAGCACCCGAAAGGTGTGCCGCTGTCCACCTTGCCAGGCCTCCAACAGATAGATACCTTGAGGATATTTTGATAGATCAATCGAGAGACTGTCGGCTTGTAATTGTTCAGCGGAATAACTCAGCCTAGTAAGCACACTACCTGTGGTGCTCAGTAGCTGGAGCGTGAGTGGCAGATGGCGGACATTATCCCCAAAGTGAAGTGTAAGGAAAGAGCGTACCGGATTGGGGTAAGCGCGCAACCTGACACCCAGGCCTTGATCTGGCAGGCTGGTGATCACCTGCAATTCCGTACAGGTGATGCTATTCAAGGCTGATACATACGGCAGGGTAGCGTGACTAACCTCGTCTACACAAAAAGCCAGCTCCATTTCTCCTTCCACAGAGCCACTAGTGAGCAACGTTACCATGCCCTCACTATTGGTAGTTCCCGATTCGGATTCTTGGAAGGCACCGCTAAAGGTGCCGATTATGGTGGCATTTTCTATAGGCACCCCTTGGTCATCTATAATAGTTACGGTAGCCGCACCCCTTCTTGCTGAGAGGCCGGAACGGACTGAGGTCACCTCCAGATCGGATACAAAGATATTTGCAGGCAGCACTCTGCCCGTCACGGTTACTTCGGGTGAGGTGGTAGCAGCCCCCGCGTTATCTGTAGCCACGGCCGTGAGCACAAAGGTGCCCGACTCCACTGTCCAATCCATTTCGTAGGGCGCAGCATTATCTACCCCCAGGGAGGTACCATCTACGAAAAACTCCACTTGGCTCACCGTACCATCAGCATCGGAGGCATCAGCAGTAAGGGTGATCGTACTCCCCAATTCTACATCCGCACCGCTTGTGGGGGAAGTAATACTGCAGCGGGGAGCACGGTTGCCCGTATTGCTATGGGTACTGTTGAGGGCAAAGAAAGATACCTGGCAGTAGTCTCCGGGATCGCCGCCGTTGTTCTGATTGTACACCCCAGCTTTGAAGTACATCCAGTCGTCCTCAAAACCGCTGGCACTCATGTCAATCGTCTTTTCCACATCGGGTTTTCCTTCCCGGATGATGGTGACCGTCAGCAGATCGCCCACTACTTTGATTTCATAACTAAAGACCTCCCCTAGCGCAATACCATCCTCGGGATTGGACGCACTGCTGCTGCGGCTACCGATCATCTCGTGCCACTGCTCCGAACCGGTGTTCGGTTCATGGGCAAAGTAAATGACACCTTTGTCGTTCTGGGGCAGTTTGCGGTAATACAGCCGGCAGGGCTCGTTATCCGAGGCGTGGATCTGTCCGATAATTACCCTACCTACTCTGGAACTTTGGCCGGTAGTAGAAACATGGTCCACGGCCACGGTGGCGGTGAGCACACCATCCACCCCGCCAGAGGCGTCTTGACTTGCCTGGCTAGAGTTAGAGAACACCCAGTTGTTCTTGCCAATCCCCCGGGTGCTAATGCTGGTATTACCCGCACGAAGCATTTCGCGTAGCTCACTCCGGGGATAGGTGCTACCTCCCGTCTCGCCATCGTTGCGACACCGGAACACCATGGCCCCGGTTTCGGGATCAGTATAAAAGGTCTCGGTCTGCTCAAAGCCATTCACCAGCCCAGCCTCTTCTATCTCCGACTGGTCGGGCAAGGTGATTTTCCAGATACTGAGATCAAAGTTACTACCGGGGGGTAGGCTAGGATTCTGAGCCTGCACATTACCCCACATAATCAGACCCAGCACCACCATCGCAGCCCTAGCAATTCTACCCTTCTGTATGTTCAAGCCTTGTTTTGTCAAGGCCACATATGATGTCAACATATGCCAATTGGTTTTCTTTGGTAATTATGCCCCAACAGGGGGCATATCTGCGAGTTATGCTCTCGCTTATTTTTTAACTAATGGGTATACCGATCTATCCCCTTCTGCCACTACTTCCAACAAGTAAAGCCCTGGTGAGTAATGAGCTAGATCAATAACTATGGAATCTCGTTCGTTAGACAATGCATCGTAAATTACCAGAACACGGCCATCTAACGAGCGTACCTTAGCACCAAAGGAGGCCCTAACCTGAGTGGCTACTTCCAGGACAAATAGTCCCTCACTAGGGTTGGGATACACGCTAAATGCTGACTCAACCCCTTGCTCCTGAAGCCCTCCCAACACACCCACGCCTTCCACACTCACCAACGCTGAGGTAATGCTGGCTGCCGCATCATCTGTAGCTACTGCCGAAAGGCTGGACCCCCCAACCAATACGGTCCAGTCCACGGAATAGGGAGGGGCATCATCCACCCCCACACTCGTACCATCTACAAAAAACTCTACTTGACTGATGGAACCATCACTATCGTAAGCATCTGCAGAAATGGTTACTAATTCACCTTCCGTTAGATTAGTCGCCTGGGTAGGCGAGGATATATTGACGGCAGGAGTACTGTTCCCCCCTACACTCACCGTACCTGAATACAGCGCATCGAAATAGGCCGTAGCCTCTCCATCATCTTGTAAGTAAACACCCGCCTTCCAGTAGCTGGGGAAATCCCAGAAGGACACATCTCGATTTACCTGCTCCTCACCCTCGTACACTATGATCATATGGCCATTCACGATCCGAATGTCAACATTGAAATAGTCGTTTGGGGCAAGACCCAAATCTACGTGGGTAGTATTGTCACCGGTTGCGTCCGTCTTGATGGCCGCCCAAATGTGCCCTACAGGGCTCTTAGCCTCGTGTTTGTAGATTCTGAGCAACGGCTTGTTTGGGCCATTTCCCACATTGGCATCATCGTGTATTTGGAGTAGCGTCACCTGATCGCAGGTCTGCTCTACCACCCGAATGCGTCCGTGCAACCACACCCCTCCCTCACCGATCGTCCAGTTGGTTTCGTCACGAAGTTCTGTGCGTCGGCTATCCCCTGACTGGCGAAAGGCCACCTTGTCAGACCCAACCACGTAAAAGTTT
>DMST01000197.1:10688-14858 GCA_003454975.1 Cytophagales bacterium
ACCAACCACGTAAAAGTTGTCGTCAGCGAAACCCGCCATGATCTCGGCCGGAGTAGCCAAGGTAGAACTGGTAGGTGCCTGTAGTTTGCAGGTACCCAGAAATGCCTGAAACCTGGGGATTTCATAGGGAGCATCAAAAGGCTGTCCCAAGACCGTTACTGACACATGAATCAGAATTAACACCAAGCAAATGGAGAGAAGTTGAGGCCATCTTCCACTACCTACTGCGTACTGAGAATCTCTATTGGGTTCCGATTGATTTTTCACCGCCTTCAATATTCTGTGGGGATTAGCCAACAACCTAAGCGACCACTATGCCCCTCCCTTTTCACCAAACACAACGATAAAGTTAAGAAAGCTAAATTGGTTGACCAGTTTCTGATCGACTATTTGACAAAAAGTCTTTGTCAACACAATCAGGTTAATTACGCGCCTTTCCAGCCCAACCCATGATCCACCTCATACTGATGGCTATAGGTAGAGCAAAACCGAACCAAGAGCATTTTCTTAAAAAAACACTATAATATTGACCCAACAAATGCCATTATCCTATAAATAGACCTATTCACATCCTCATTTTTACGAAATAATAAACAGACTATTTCAAAAAAATATCCCACTGCCCCGGGTTATGTGTAAAAAAGAAACTAGATTGGTTGACCAATTTTTGGTAGACCATTAATTACGCCTTTAAAATTGACAAGTATGTTATCTAATATGAAAACCAAATGGCTGGCGCCCTTACTGATCATCGCACTAGTCACTTTCGTTTCCTGCGATCCTGAGATTGATCCGGTGATCCCGGTAGCAGATTTTACTTTTGAAGCCAACTTCCTGGAAGTAACTTTTACCGATGCCTCTACGGATGCACAGCGGTATTCTTGGGATTTCGGCGTAGACGGAGATGAAACCGACGTTTCGGTAGGCTCAGCACCTACCTACACCTACCCTGAAGACGGAACCTACACCGTTACTTTAACCGTAACGAGCAGCACCGAAGACAGCCACACGGTAACCATGGATGTAACGGTAGCCCGTGAAGTGATTATTCCGGTAGCGGCCTTCTCTTCTACCCCTGACGGCTTGGTGGTAGCTTTTACTGACGAGTCTACCAATGCCGCATCTTACGCTTGGGACTTCGGAGTAGACGATGTGGATACGGACGTTTCCACCGAAGCTTCTCCTACTTTCAACTACCCAGCGGATGGCACTTACACGGTCTCCCTCACTGTAACCAGCTCTACGGGCGATACCAATACCACTACCGCTGAGCTTACGTTGCAAGGGCCTGTTATCCCTGAAGCAAGTTTCACCTCTTCGGTTTCCGATCTAATGGTGACCTTTACCGACGCTTCTACCAATGCTGAGTCGTATGCCTGGGACTTTGGTGTGGATGGTGTTGATACAGACGTATCTACCGAAGCCTCCCCTAGTTACACCTACGGTGCAGCGGGCTCCTATACCGTAACTCTGATTGTGACCAGCTCCACCATGGATACCGACACTGCCACTGCTTCTGTGACAGTTTCTGAACCTGCCACTGGAGGCGACGCAACGTTTGCTGCGGTACTGCAGAATGCGGATATGCAAACGTACCCTACGGACGAAATGAACAATAACGATCTTGTGGATGCCTGGACGATTGACCCGGACAACTCTTACAATGATGGAACTGCTTCGTTGTTCAACTTCTGGAGAAATGATGACTTGGAAGGTTGGGTTTCAGAATCGGGCAACACCGGTGGGTCTACCGATAAAGCGAGTTCATCCGGCACCAATGCCCAGTCGGCAGGCGGCACTTCAGGTAGATCGCTCAAGTTTGATAGCCCCGGAGAAAGAGCCTACCAGCCCTTCGAGGTAGAAGCAGGTGTGGAATACACCATTACGGCGTATGTAAAATCGGAGTCTACTGCAGCGGGCCAGCTAGAAGGCACCTTCTACATCTTGTCGGATCAGCCGGCCGATGAAACCAATCTGGCTTCGGTGGCTACGGTAACCGAGGCTGTAAATGCCGTAGATGTGAATACCTGGCACCAGGTAACCTTCAGCTTCACCGTTGACGATACTTTTAATTTCCCTCAGGAGCGTGTAGACGAAAGTGCAGACGATATTCTGACCTCTACGGACCAGAATTTTGTAATCTTCTACTTCGCCCCTACCAGCACGGTAACCGGTGATAACGAGATCTGGCTGACGGATGTAGTTATCTCTACTCCTGGCTTCTAAAGCCTAATTTTCCGAACCAAAAAAGAAAGAGGTTGCCCGGCAGAGCAACCTCTTTCTGTTCTCCTACAAATAGAATACCGTCACCCCATCAGAGTGAAAGCCGCATCCAGATTATGCTTCCAGGCTCCGTCCCATAACTCTCGGCGGTTCTCATCAAATGGAGGAATCTCCATGATTTGAGCTTTGGACATCCCTTCCTTCTTTGCGTTTTCCACGGTGCTAATCAGTTGCTCCAGGTAGGTGCGTTTAGTGACTATATCTTCTATGGTGCCGGTTACCAGTTCGGGCGAGTCGCTATGCCCAAAAATGAATTGAGTATCCTTCTCAAAGGTAGCTTCTATCTCGGCCAAATGCCCCACCCACTGTTCCAGATCAGCTCCACCGCCGTAGTCGATGTAAGGGTAAACCTGGTTAAAAATTAGGTCTCCCATGTGTACCACATTGGCCTTTTCAAAGTGCACAATACTATCACCCCCGGTATGGCCAGGGCCATAGTGGTAGCCGGTAATCTTTTCTTTACCTACTACTAATTGGTAGGTATCCGAAAAAGTGGTGTCTGCATACACCGCCAGATCTTCATCGCCTCTGCGGCTTTCAATTTGCTCCCTTTGCAGAACAGGAACCTGCTCATGGGCAACGATCTTGCTCGAATATTCCTGCAAGAACACATTTCCGGCGGTATGATCCCCGTGATGGTGAGTATTCCACAATACATCGGCCTTTTGCCCTTTGGTCAATTCCAGCGCTTCTACCAGATGCTCCGCAGTATCAGGGTATTGAGCGTCTACTAGGGCAGACTCTCCCTTGCGCATGTACCACCCAATGGTTCCCCCACGCTCAAAGAAAATCCCTACATCTCTCCGCAGCTTGATTACGGTGTAAGGTATTGCCTGCCAAGGCAGGTGAGCCATAAGGGGTGCACCTACCGCGGCAAGGGCAGTAGTTTTGAGAAAGTGGCGACGAGAATGCATAAGCAAAGAATAGATTTAGGATGTATGCCGTGGACTATTGGGTCCTCGGCGAAAGCTTCGCCAACATAGCATTTTTCATCCCCAAGGTGGAGCCAAATGCAATCTCAGCCTCGAAATTGTCGGGTAGCTGCCACGAGAAATGCTGCAGCAAAGTACCAAGCACCACCTGCATTTCAGTCATCGCAAATTGATCACCAATGCACTTACGGGGTCCTGCTAAGAACGGCATGTAGTGAGCCGGCAGGTTGGTCACACCGTCAAAGCGGCTCGGCCGGAATTCATCAGGGTCAATCCAAAACTCCGCCTTGCGGAGCATCATGTAGGGTGAAAAGACCAACGAGGAGAAGGCCGGAATATGAAACCCTCCTAAAACCACATCTTCGGTAGGCTTGCGAGCATTGATCCAGGTAGCCGGGTATAGCCGCAAGGTCTCGTGGATCACGTTGCGAAGCTTATGCAATTGAGGGATCACCTCCATGGTGACGGGATGCTGCCCTACCACCGCATCCAACTCAGCATACAACTCCTCCAGCACCTCAGGATGCTTACTCAACAGGTAAAATGCCCAAGTAAGTGTATTGGCCGAAGTGTCTGTACCGGCCACAAAGAAGATCTTTACTTGATCGATAATGTTCTGATAGCTAAGCGTAGACTCCGACTCAGAATCACGCCCCCACAGCATCATCTCCAGCATAGTCGCGCTCTTTTCAGCACTCGTCCGCTTCTCCTCAATAGCATTGAGTACCACCCGCTCAATGGCCTTATGATACCGTAACGCCTTTCGATTAGCAGGAGTAGGCGCCCACAGGCCCGGCATCAACGGGTTCTTCCGGACCTTCACCGTATGGTTGAGCATGTACAACGTTCCTTCCAGCACTACATCCAGCTCTTGCTGGTCATTGTGGGTACCAAACAAGCAATCCCGAACAATCTGGATGGCAATCTCATGGAAGACATCCCCCATATTAATGCC
>DMST01000197.1:14886-16521 GCA_003454975.1 Cytophagales bacterium
ACCATATTAATGGCCTTACCGTCATTGGCCTTTTGGGTAAGCTCATCGATTTTGGCCAACGCTCGCCCACGCATAATTTGGATGTACCCTTCAATGGCCTTGCGGTGAAAAGCCGGACTCATAATACGCCGTTGCGTACTCCACTCCTCCCCTTCAGCAAATACCAGCCCATTGCCCAGCAGGGTTTGTGTCATCTCGCTCTGGCTCTTTTGGTAGAGCTTCCAGTGCCGCATCATCTCCTGCAATGCCTCAAAGCTAGCCACGTAGTAGGGCGTTTTATGCGCCAGCCGAAATTGCACCAACGGCTCCTTTAGCTCCTCCATTTGCCCGAATACCTCTACGGGATTGGCCTGAAACCTCCCCACTACTCCCAATATATTATCACTAGGTAGCATCGGGACTTTAGACGAAGGTGTTGACTTACTCATAATTGCAGTGGTGTTCGGTTTTGTACAAATCTACAGGAGCCCGAGGGAAAATCGCACTTTCTCACGGATTCGCACCCAAAGGGGAATGTAAGCTTTAATGGATTTCGTACCTGCTAAATTTTACGCAGGGCGTAATATAAGGAGTTTGAATGCGAATTAGCTTATTTGCATCCATGACAGAATTGTTAGGTTTACCGCTTGGCTGGCTAGTTTTCTACGGAGCCGTCATGCTGGTAGCCTTCACCATTGCCTCTACCCTGGGCATGGGTGGTCCCTTGATGGTCATGCCTTTGCTCTTGCTCCAATTTGAGGCTGCCACAGCAGTTGCCCTCATCGTTCCGGTAATCTGGGTTAACAACGTGGGGCGAACCTTGCTGCACCACCACCATATCAACTGGGAGGCCGTATGGCGCAGCGCACTCCTGTCTGTCCCCCTCACGTTAGCTGCCGCTTATCTCACTAGCGAGGTCCCCGACACCGTGTTGAAAATCCTCATCATCGCCCTGATAGTTTACGCACTGGCTAGCCGATATTTGTTTAAAGTTGAACTGAAAGTGGGTAAAAAGGGACTCATTCTTTGGGGCATCCCCATTGGCATATTTACGGGGCTCATGGGCACCAGCGGGCCACCCATGGCCATTGCCTACAAAGGGTACGGATTGGTACTGCGACACTTCATCGCTACCTTCTCTTGTGTGCAAATTGCACTGCAACTGGTACGGTTGCCGGGCTACTGGACCAGTGGCCTGCTCAACCCAGGCAATCTCCCCTTGGCCTTGTATTTCGCACTCTGCGGACTGCCCGGAGTCATCCTTGCCAAACCCTTCCTACACCGCATCAAACCGGAGACTTTCCGCATAGGGATAGATATTCTTTTGGGGCTCATCGCCCTCACCATGCTCATCGATGTAATCAATGACTAAAACCTGATTTCAGGCTCGCTCCAGAACCTACTCCCAGATAAACACCCTGCCCAAAATCAGCCAGATAGGGCAGATCTTTCGCCCAACCATCAGCCATAGGTCCTCCCAGTTCGGGTTAGGCGAAGTCGAAAAAAGCCCACCTTTCAGTGAGCTTATTATTGGTTGAGAAGGAGTACCGATGTGTATGTATTCCCTTTTTGGCTGCTGCTGAGGCCATGCAATGGATTGAGTGCCACTGGACCAAGCTAGAAATCTGGGGAAGATGTGGAAAGAATACTATCCAC
>DMST01000197.1:16570-16975 GCA_003454975.1 Cytophagales bacterium
GAATACTATCCACTAAGCAAGCGTCGGAGTTCCTCATAATGTTGAATTTTTAATTGCTTGAAAGTCAACAATTTACAATTCAAAATTTAGCATTCAACATTCGGTCGGTGTACTTGCTAACAACCAAGATCTCGTGAATTTCAGTTTAGCCCCCAGGTTTTCGGTATGATCCGTGCCACTGCTCTCAACTGCCAAATTCTTATCCCCAATGAGGCTGTGAGGCCTTGCGTGGCGGTGGTATGATGTACTTCTTTTTGGGTTTGGCGGTAGCCTGCAAATCTGCAGCAGGTCCTTCAGCAATTCCTTCCCCCAGCTGTCGTGCTGCCCCGGCCCAAGTAGGATATTGGAACACAAAGCCTTCCTGTTGCGCCCGAGCAGGCAATACCCACCGGCTTTTGAGCAGGA
>DMST01000197.1:17050-25040 GCA_003454975.1 Cytophagales bacterium
CGGCTTCCGTCTGGCGGAACCACGCCCCTACTTTCACCGCCCAGGTGGGAATGCCCATACCCCATTTACGCCCTACGGACTGACGCAGTATTTTCATATACAAGCGATTACGCAATGGGTCGGGAGCCGCTGCATTGTAGACACCCTCAGCCTCCGGCTGTTGGATGAGCCAGTCAGTCATGCGGGCAAAATCCTGGGCGTGAATCCAGCTAACGAATTGCTTACCCGAACCCGCAGCACCACCTACACCCCAGCGGGCCAAGCTTCTCAGCACCGGCCAGGGTCCACCCTGAGCACCCATCACCAAAGCAGAGCGTAAGGCAATCTTCCGGGTACCCGGTACTTGGGCTTCGCTCAGCACACGCTCCCATTGGCGAACTACATCTACCGAGAATCCACTACCCGCCACTCCAGTAAACTCATCATTGGGTCGGTCTAGCGCATGGCGGTAGTAGGTAGCCGAAGAGGAGTTGATCCATACGGGAGGGGGAGCATCGCACAGGGCTATGGCCCGGCCCAGCAAAGCGGTGGACACTAAACGGGATTCGTAAATCGCTTTTTGATTTTCTGGGGTATAGCGACAGTCTACCGAGCGACCACACAAATTGATCAAGGCTTTACTCCCTTCCAAGGCTACCATCCAGGGGCCTTCTGTTTCGGCATCCCACTGAATGTATTCTATCTTTTCCGTACTCTTACGGGCTTGCCGAGTCAGAATGATTACTTTATATCCTTGGCCTCCAAAGTAGTCGGCCAGCACCTGGCCCAGGAACCCAGTTCCTCCAGCCAGCACAATTGTTTCCTTCGCATTCATATCACAGGAGTATTAAGAGTAAAACCAAAAACCTAAAGAGAAGCCAGGTAAGGGTGAGCCAACCAGGCAGTTGTAGCGCCTTCACTCGCTTCCAGTGCATAGCGGTCATTAGTCCGATGACCAGGGTGAGCCACCCCACGTAGAAGTCAGGACCAAGGCCCATCCAGGCCAGCAACGGAGTAGCGAATAATACCGGCAACAAGAGCAACGCGCCAATGACCGAAACCGTCATCATGTGCCCCCAGTATGTAATCCGCGTCTGCCAGGATTGCCTCCACAAGAGTAAGCCTTGCGTGAGAAGCATCCCCGCCATGATCACCAGTTCTCGGCCATATCCGGCTTCAGGTATTAGCGGCACAATGTGATCGGCGTAAGGCGTAACAGTGACCACCACCAAAAACACCGCAAACAGCAGATAAGCCAAGCGATACCCCTGGTGGAAATCCGGTTGGCAAGCTTGCTCCATGACCGGTCGGGTATCTACCGCAATCACCTTACGGTTATAGGAGATAAAGCTGTAAAACTTACTGATGGCCCAGCGAAAAGGCTTCCACGCAAAGAAGCGTTGGCATATGGGCCAGCGGTGTTGCAGAATAGCAAACAGGCTATCAATGCCATAGCGCACATGACCGGTAGCTCTTTCCACCAAAGCAATCTCGTGCCGGGCCCGATCCATATCCAATGCAGGAGCCCACTGACAAGCTTCAGCTTGAAACTGCGTGCGTCCTTGCTCATCTAGAAATCCATGCTTTACAAAGGCCCCCGTATACCATTGGCATAACGGGCAAGCCTCGTCGTACAGAAGGGTGTGATTCGCTAATGTTTGCATCGCTCAGTAGTTTTTGAACTTTCAGTTATTTTTGAAAATACTATTCAAAAAATTTTCACTTCTTTTTGAACAGCCCCAATACCTTCAGCACCCAGTTGGCTTTCGACCCCGTGAAGGTATCGATGAGCGCACTACTCTGGCTGGCAAAAGAATGTAGCTCTTGCGTTACCTTACGAAAGGTTTCCGCTTCTTCTCCGTCCCCTTCTACCTCCTGCACCATATTCAAAACCCTCAGAATGGGGTCCAATTCTCTTCTTTTCCGTTCTTCGGCCACTTTGCGGGCCAGGTCCCACACATCCTTGGTTGTATAGAAATACTCCTTGCGCTCACCAGGCTTCACCCGCTTTTCGGCCAGCCCCCAGTCCATAAGTGCACGCAAATTCATGTTCGCATTGCCACGGCTAATCTTCAACTCCCCCATCACCTCTTCTGTACTTAGCGCCTCTGGCGAAATCATCAGCAGTGCATGAATCATGGCCATGGTGCGATTTACACCCCAGCTTGACCCCAGGGTACCCCAAGCGGCAATTAGTTCTGATTTTGCTTTGCTGTATTCCATGTTCAGTTATATCAACGGCACAAACTTTCAAAAGTTACTGAAAGTTTAGATTTTTCTGCAAATAGAAAAACCCACACCAAAATGATGTGGGCTCAAAACAAATAAATGTCTTGTTTTCTTATTCGGCGGTGGCTTCTCCCTCGCCTCCGTAGGAGATTTTCGGGATCCTGCGGTCAATCTCAAATTTCCCAATACCGTCCTCGCCAATGATATCGAATAATTCTACCGCACGACGTGCCACCCACTCTTCTTCCACCTGCTCATTCAAAAACCATTGCAGAAAGGCAGCAGTGGTGTAATCGTTTAGCTCATGACATTTGCCCACAATCCGGTTAATAGATTGGGTAACCTGAATTTCCTGCTCCAACGCATATTCAAATACGCCGCGAAATCCATCGAAATCATGGTTGATACCCGTTACTTCAGGGCTGGAAACGTCTCCACCTAAGTCCATCACATAGTTGAACAATTTCAACATATGAGCCCGTTCCTCATCAGATTGGGCCATAAAGTGGTCGGCACTGTTATCGTAACCATTGGCACTACACCAAGCGGCAAGCGCTAAATAATTGGACGACGCTTTCGCTTCCATCGCGATTTGGTCGTTGAGCATTTGCTCTATTTCTGCCTGTAAAGAAGTTTTCAAACGAACTACGTCCTTCATCTCTCTTCGAATTTGAAATTTTAATTCTATCCGTGAAAATGGTTTTTACACCAGAGCGAAGCTATACAAACGCTCTTGTACGATCCGATGTAAATCCAGCATGGTTTGGGCACCACTCAGTAGGTCTTTCAGATGCCAAGCCTCGCATAAACTTAACACAAATAGACGCTCAGAGTTACGAGGAGAGAATATGGTGAAATCACCCTGAGCACTCGTATCCATCACCATTGCTTCCAGATCAATGGAACCAACATGTCTCGAAAAATCTACATAGGTAGGATAACGAAAAAAGGAAAAACGGCCTTCCCAGTCCAACCAGAAGCCTCTGCCACGATTATCCTGCCAGACAGACCCTTTGTTATTTGAATAAAGCTGGGTACAATTTTCAAATTGCATATCTCAAAGATACGCCTATTTAGAACGAGTTCAAATAGCTGTTTGAAATCTGTTCAAATAAAAATAGTCCTAATTCACCAAGAGCCCTACACGTTCTCTGACCCCACGAATTGCGTTGTCCAAACTCTGCACTACTAAGTAAGGCACCTTCGGCTTCTGAACCATGAAAATTCCCATCAAGACGATCTTACTTAGTTTATTGGATACGATGAATGCAGTATAGGGGCAGTGTTCCAGCAAGAACTCTTGATTCTCCCGAATCCAATCCCCCTGAGCTATCTGAATTTCGGAAGGCAACCAAATACCGTTGGTGCCGTCCATGATGTGTGCCCGGCCAGGATTCTGGCGAATCACTTCATAAAATTCGGAAAGATACTCTCGAAATTCGCCCAAGGTGGGAGCGAATTTTTCAAACTTGACGTGGATCAAATCATCGTCGATAAGTGATATATTATGGTATGTTCTCAATTGTGATTGTAGTAAAACCTATTCAAATGTATAGAAACGATTAGGGCCTGTGGGCTTTTTTCGACTAACCGTATTTTCTCATCGGCGAGCGAAATATCACATCAATTATTGTTCATCGGAAAGGATTTCACTCTTCGAACTGATTTTATTAATCAACTGAAAACCAAAGGATTATTAAACAAAGCTTTAACCCCAATTTTTATACAACTCCTACCAATCCTTACTTGAATTATCCAGGGATTGTATTGTATGGGTCAGTTCACATTATGGATTGAGAGTACATGGATCACTTATATCATACGGCCTTTGAAGGACTAAAGCATAGCCATGGGTGAACCGCTTTGTCATGAACATGGCCTCGCTGAAGGAAGGATACATGAGCCTTATGCAAGGAGCATTTGAACGCGCCCTTGCACAAGGTTGATTTTTGGAAGGAAAAGAGCTTCGTCATGAATACGAAACCCCAGGCGATTGGTACAAGTATTCGCCGGAGGCGAGTTGCTTCAGGATAAAGTCAGCCACATCTGCGCGCGATATTTTAAGTGTGAGCCCTCTCAAGTCCGGGGAAAACCCGTGGAGGTAGTCTTGGGTTCGTTCACCATCGGTAAACGCAGCAGGCCGCACTATAGTCCAGTCTAAACCACTGGCACGTACGTAGTCCTCTTGCAGCTCGTGATCTAGAAAAACCTGTTTCAGGAACCAGCCAAACATAATCCGCTTCCAAAAGAAGTTGAGATTACCTTGGCTCTCCCCTGCTCCCAAAGTGGACTGACAAATAAGTCGGGTAACACCCTCGCTCTTCATGGCCTGGATAATAGCTCGCGTCCCTTGCGAACGCACCGTTCCTTTGCGGTTTCTACCCGAACCCAGCACCACAATCACGGACTCCTGACCACGAATGGCCTTACGGACCGAGGCCGCATCTTGCACATCCCCCCTTACCACCCGTACTCCCGGTAGGTGGGCTAGTTTATCGGCCGAGCGGCTAAAGGCGGTCACTTCATGCCCCGCAGCCAGGGCCTGTTCTACTACATGTACTCCTACAGTACCGGTGGCTCCGAATACGATAACTTTCATCTTTTATTGAGTTTGTTGACCATGTAAAGGTATCCTAAAGGCCACCCAAGAAAATTGAACAAAACCGACAATCGTTCAGGCTTGGTGGCGGAGATAATAGGATGGAGTTTGGCCCGTGTATCTTTTGAAGGTGCGGATGAAATGGCTCTGGTCAGCGAAGCCGCTGTCTACCCCTACTTCTACCAGTCGATCATATCGGGATTGGTTGAGTGAATGTAGTGCCTTCTGAAACTGTATGATTTTGGCAAACTGCTTGGGGGTAAGGCCCACCTGGGCCTGAAATTGCCGCTCTAGGGTGCGCTCAGTCATGGGCACTTCCTCCAGCACTTCCCGTACAGAGACTTGCCCTTCTGCCTGGATGATTTTGTGAATAGCCAGCTGCACCAAGTCATGCTCCGGTACCCGATGTTCGGCTAGTAGAGTCCGCATTACTTGGGCAATGATGTGGGTTTGCTCCGTAAGATTTTCGGTACCTAGCAAGGCCTCGTGGAATCCCCCTCCTTGGATAGAGGGCAAAGCCAACAAATCATAGCAATCATCATTGAGCACCCTGGGATCTACCCCGAGCAGATACTTGGATGCAAAGGGATATAACTGGAAAACCACGAAGGAAAAAGGGCCTTGAGCATCTAAAGAAACCGGTTCTAATGTTTGCCCATAAAGGAAAAACTCCGAAAGCTTCTTCCCCTTAGGCAATAGATAAAAACCCTCTTCTGCCTGCTGCCACATAATACCCGGATACCCGTCCGCATATAGCGGGATGTTGGTGTGTCCTCCTGGGTCTACAGATTTCTGCACCATGACGCAGTTGATGTACGGCTCCAGGTCTTTGGGTGGGGTATAGTCAACGGTTTCCACGGGAATAAAAATGAAAAAATGTGGCTAATGCAGGGAAAATGAAGCACATTTATTTTTGCCCAGATCAATAGCCAGTAACTACCTTCGCCTTCCAGTTAATCATTTTTTATATGCGTCAAATCAGCATTTTTTCACCCACAATCTCATGATAAATACTAAGAAATTAACCCCAGGTCTTCTCAAGTCAGAGGTATCTAACCAAGAGCCATTCCGCAATACCTTTCTAATTGAGATTCCATAACGCATGCGCACCTATGTATGGCTAATCCTGTGCCTGGCAAGCTGGCAAGCTAGCTGGGCACAATCTTCGCTCACCGTAAGCGGATACGTCACCGATCAAAGTACCGGTGAAGCGCTAATTGGAGTAACGGTGTATGACACCACCAGCCGCCAAGGCACGGTAACCAACGGTTACGGGTTCTATTCCCTCACCCTTACTACTGCCGTTTCGCGTGGGCTGCGCTTCTCATACGTGGGCTATCGTACGGGATGGCTCGCAGTTGGGGCTTCTGAAGATCAAGAGCTTGACATTGGGCTAGTCCCCCAAACCCAAACCCTACAGCAAGTAGTGGTGGAAGCATCGCTGGAGGAGGTGGTGGAAATCCGCACGTTTGACCGACAGAACTTAACCATGGAGCAGGTCCGTAAGCTGCCATTGTTCTTGGCAGAGCCCGATGTAATCAAGGCCGTACAACTGCAGCCGGGCATCAAGACTTTGGGCGATGGTTCTTCGGGCATGTTCGTGCGGGGCGGTAGCAACGACCAGAACCTGATCTTGATTGACGAAGCTCCCATCTACAACCCATCGCACATGTTTGGGCTGGTGTCGGTCTTCAATCCACTGGCAGTTAATAGCGTACAGTTGTACAAAAGTAACATGCCCGCTCGGTATGGCGGCCGGGTAGCAGCCGTACTAGACACCAAGATGAAAGAGGGCAACCGTTACTCTACACAGCTGGCGGCTACACTAAGTCCCCTGGTTAGCTCCTTGACTCTCAATGGCCCCATTCGGAAAGGAGGAGCGTCTTACTTTGTTTCGGCAAGGAAGAGCCTGATTGACTTGGCCTTCGAGCCGGGCGGGGCGCTGTTTTTGGTACCCGGGTTTTATGACTTCAACCTAAAGGTAAATGCTCCGCTAGGTACAAAGGATCGGCTATACGCTTCGTACTACCAAGGAGCGGATCAATTGCGAACGGCAGAAGGTTTTAGCAATGACTGGGGCAACCGAATTGGATCCGTTCGGTGGAACCGCCAATGGAATGCAAAGCTGTTTACGAATCTTTCGATCATCTACAGCGACTATGACAACCAAGTGCTTTTTCGGGACAGTTTGCGGGATTACTCTTGGCTTACAGGCATTGAGGATCTGAACCCAAAGTTGGATGTGTACTACTACCTGAATGCGAAGCATACCATAGAGGCGGGAATGGGCACCATCATCCACCGGTTCACTCCAGGCCAGTCGGCCGACCCTGCCACTAGCCTACCTGAAATACAGGCCTTAGAACATGGCGTGTACATACAACACGATGCCCAGTGGGGAGACAGGCTAGGCATGCAATATGGGCTGCGGTTTTCGCTCTTTCAGAATTACGGGCACCATACATGGTTTGAGTTCAACGAGAATTACCAGGTAACGGGAACTGCTACTAGTCAAGATGGCATCTACCACAGCCAAAGTGCTTGGGAACCCCGATTGAGTGTACGCTACCAACCCAGCACCCAACAGTCCGTAAAGGTGAGCTATGCCCGCAATGCCCAATACCTACAGGTGCTGCAAAACAATGCCTTGGCCTATACGAGTCTGGAAACGTGGTTTCCCACCACACCCAACATAGCACCCATTGTCTCCGATGCGCTGGCTACCTCTTGGGAGTACCGGCAAGAAAAAAACTTGATCCGGCTCACGGGCTACTACAAGTGGCTACACAATCAGCTAGACTATGTGGACCATGCACAACTGGTGGAGAATCCCCGGATAGTAAGCGAAACTCGCACCGGTGAGGCACGCGCCTATGGAGTAGAATTGGAAACAGAACAGAGTACCGGTCCGGTAACCTGGCAAGCTAGCTATACTTGGTCACGAGCCTTGCGTACGGTACCCGGCATCAACCGAGGCGAGACTTACCGCGCACCGTTTGACATTCCGCACGACGGTCGTATAACAGGTGTATACACGCTGAACGACCGGTGGGAAGCCAGTGCCAACTTCGTAGCTATGTCCGGTAGGCCAGTTACTCTGCCTATCGGCTTTTTTATCGATGGGGATGACCGACGGCCCGTCCCCATCTATACCGACCGCAATGGCGGGCGTATGCCGGTGTA
>DMST01000197.1:25095-72990 GCA_003454975.1 Cytophagales bacterium
ATGCCGGTGTACCATCGTCTCGACTTGGGAGTTACCTACACTACCCCAGTACGACCAGATCGGCCTGGTACATGGTCTTTCAGTATGAGCGTGTTCAACGTCTACGGACGTAAAAATCCTCTTGGCTATGCCTTCCGGTACGACCCTCGTGTGGACGCTGTAGTGCCCTCACAATACGTTCTGTTTCGGACCTTGCCCAGTTTTTCCATTCGGTATAACCTTTCCTTCGAATGAAACGAGTTCAAATTTCGCTCCTTAGCTTGTGGTTAGCTTTGGGCGCCAGTTGCACTTTCGAAGCCATTACTTTTGAAGAAATTGGCATCACCGGTGAGCCCCTCCCCTACGCAGTAATTGTAGACGGTTTCATCAGCACCCTTAGTGCCCCTGTTCAGGTTCGCCTTACACAACCCGTTTCCGTTCCCGATTCTATCAAGTCCATACCCATTACGGAGGCTTCATTAGCGTTGTATGAGAATGGCGTTCTCCTTAGCGCTTTCATTGCTGGGGAAGAACCGGGATTGTACCAAAGCGTGGATAGCATAGCCGGGTTGGCAGGCCGCGCCTATACGCTGGAATTCGAGGTTGATGGCATCCGCTACTCGGCAACCGACACCCTTCCCACACCTACAACGGATTTTGACTTTCCGGCCCAGATTAGGCGAATTAGTGACGATGGTTTTCTGGAATTTGACTTGGCAGAGCAAAATTTCGGCTACGAAACCCCATCCATTTGGACATGGTGGGAGGAGGAAATGATTCCCTTTGACATCTACCGAAACGAACGCATCCGCAGCATCATTAATCACCGAGGAAACATACCTGCCGGTGTTTTTCCTACTAGCAATCGAGGCACGGGTATTTCTGGGTTCCCAGATGATGCTCTTGACATTTATAAACTAGACCTATCCGAAGCGTACTACCAATATTTACTGGGCAGGCTTTACGAAACCGATTGGCAGGCTGGTATTTTCTCTACCATTCCTGGCAACGCACCCACGAATGTAGAAGGAGGGGGTGGCGGCTTCTTTTGGGCCACCTCGGTATCACAATGGAGAATACGGCTGGGGGAATTGACGGAATAAGGCATACTTCTGTAGGGTAGAAAACATGGTATATACCCTACAGAATGGGCGGCCCCATCATACTCCGCCCTTTACTACCTTCTCTTGGAAAGTAGCCTGGTAGGTATCCCCTATAGGCAGGGTATGCTCACCAATCTGCACTTGGTTTTTCTTGAAACTGTCTAGCCGATGTACTGGGATGAGGTAACTGCGGTGAATCCGCAGGAAGCCAAAGGGCTGTAGTACTTCGACCATACTACGCATACTCTTTAAGGTCATCACCGGCCTGGCACGATCCTCCAGATATAGCTTAAGGTAGTCCTTTTGCCCTTCTACAAACAGTAGTTTATCCAGCGGAATTCGTACCGTCTGGTGCTCTACCTTCACAAAGATGTAATCCTCGGCTGTAGGCAAACGCACAGTAGGGGTGGTCGGTTCTTGGGATGCGTCTGTCACCCCGCCTTTCATCTTCTTCGCTTTCGTCACTGCCTTCAGAAAACGCTCAAAAGCATATGGTTTCAGTAGATAGTCTACCGCATCCAACTCAAATCCTTCCAAGGCATACTGCTCGTAGGCGGTGGTAAAGATGACCAACGGAGGCTGCGCCAAGCTGCGCAAAAATTCAATCCCAGACAGGTCGGGCATGTTGATATCCAAAAACAGCAAGTCGATGTCCCCAGCTTCTAGCATGGGTTGTGCTTCGAAGGGCGAATCGAAAGTATCGACCAAATCCAGAAATGGAACTCGCTTCGCAAAAGTAGTCACTACCTGCAGCGCAATGGGCTCATCGTCGATGGCGATGGCGCGTAAGCTCATGTGGTTTCCAGCGTAAGAGATACAGAATAGGTTTCCTCACTTTCAGCCAACCGCAACCGGTGCTGATTGGGGTATACCATTTCCAAGCGCTGGCGTGTATTGGTCAATCCTATGCCGCTGCTTTCCTTGGGCTGTACGTGTGTGTGGCGGCTGTTCTCTACCGCAAAGGCCAATTGTTGCCCTTCTACCAAGAGGCATATCCGCACCCAGCTTTCTTCTCGGTAGCTTATGCCGTGTTTAAAGGCATTCTCTACAAAAGGAACTAGTAGCAAGGGTTCCATCTTGATGTTGTCAATATCCCCTTCTACGTTGAATTGAATGGCAATATTTTTCTTATCCGATAAGCGCATGCGGTGCAAGGCAATGTACTTCTCCATAAACTCAATCTCTTTCCGCAGAGGCATCTGGTCGGTATCAGACTCATAGAGCATGTATCGCATCAGGTCTGATAAGAGAACAATGGCATTTTCGGTCTTGTCGTCCTTGGTGAGAGCAAGACCATAAATGGTATTGAGCGAGTTGAAAAGGAAATGAGGATTGATCTGGGATTTAAGAAAAGCCAGCTCCGTTTGGGTCTTCTCTTTGCGGGCCTGTGCCTCTCTGCGTTTCCGGCGCTCACTATCAATTAGAAGCTCGAACATCACCCCGAGGGCGAAAATGATCATGAAAGGAAACACCAGCCCACCACCTGGGAAAGGACGCCCGCCCTCTACCACCTCCTGTGGCATAGGCGGTTGCTCATTGATACCCAAGAGGTTGGCCATTACCCAAACTACCGCCCAAACCCCTGCATAGGTAGGAATAAAGCTCAGGAAATAGAGTCCGTATCGGCCTCGCTTAATCATTAGCTGAGGAACCAATACTCTGATATGAAGCAAGTAGAAAGGGATGGTACACCCCACCAGGGTGAAGGCCTGCCAAAGCAGCAGATCACTCCACGCACCTCTGGAGATTAGGAATAACGGGGGGATACTGGTAACCACAACCAGCAAGGCGGCATGAAAAATGACGCGAGCACGTTTGGAATCCCGAATCCCTGCCATACGCGAAAGTAAGGAAGTTCCGCTGATTGCAGAACCCACAGGGGGGCTTTCTAATGATATGGTGGTTGTGCGTGGCATATTAGTGGGCCTGGGTAGTTGGAAAAAGGAATCACCCGCCGAATATCGACGGGTCATTGCCAATGGATTGCTTTGTAAATATCCGATGTACATGGGATGCCAGACCCGGCCAAAGGCCTGGACATCCCTCCACAACAACTAAAGAATAATCTTACGGCAGCACTATTTCTGTGACCGACGATTTACTGTATGCGTTGAAATACCCTAGTGCTCCGTTGTCCAAATTGGTAGTAGGGTTTGCCGGAGTACTAGAGTTGAAGGGGCCTCCACCGCCGGTATTTCCCAACTCATCAAAGTAGGTGTGTGCAGCAGGATCCAAATGCCAGAGTTCTATGGTAACAGTATCTCCGGCAATGAGAGAATTACCAAACAAAGGGAAGGTAACCAAGTTGCCGTTGGTGGCCAGATCATCTAATAGATAGATAAAAGCCGTACGCGCAGGATCTTCACTCACCTCGGTAACCCGGTAGAAGTTACCCTTCTCGTCGGGGTCATTAAAGTTTGTAAAGGGCAGGAAGGTGGGAGGTCCCTCCTGCGGACCAAAGCCACCTCCGGGTGAAAAAGTAAGCGAATCTAGCGATACAATAGGACGCATCTCGCTCACGGCAGTGAAAGTCTCTCCTTCCGTGTCTATCTGCAAGGTATACGTACGACCGGGAACACCCGCAAAAACGGCTACGTACACCCCGTCCTCTACTTCATCGTAAGTAACTTCTTCTCCTTGGTCATCAGTAACGGTAACCGTGGCGTTGGTAACGGCACCCGGCGTTTCTGGTGTGAAGAAGCTGGTAGTTCTGGTCAGAACCACCGTTTGGGGTCCAAATTCATTGTTGAGATTGGCCTCTACTACCAAGGTAGGTTCGGCGTCATTCAAATCCACATCAATGATTTTCTCACAGGCACCCAGAACCAATAGGCCCACGGCTGCCAACAGAATTGTGTATAGAGATTTCATGGAAGTTTTCATTGTCAAAGCAACGGATAGGATTAGAATTTGAAGTTGTAAGCCACAGAAGGCACCCAACGGAAGAGAGATAACTGCACGGCCTCGGTTTCCCCAGGATTGGTCTCACTCTCCTCAAAAGTGATGGTATAGGCATTTTGACGTCCGTAGACGTTGTAGCAAGAGAAGTTCCAGCTACCTTCAAAGCGCTCAGTCTTACGGGTGATCCAGGTCAGTCCCAAGTCCAGTCGGTGGTAGTCAGGCATCCGGTATCCGTTACGCTCCGTGTAGTAATTTACAATCTGACCATTGACCACATACTTACCACTGGGGAAGGTGACGGCATTACCGGTGAAGTACACCCAGTTACCAGAGATATTAATGTTGGGGGTAAGCTGATAGCTACCTACAATGGCAATATCATGCCGGCGATCCTGGCGAGCCGGGTAAGGGTTGCCCTCGTTGATTTCGTCAAACTGACGCATGGTTTTACTAAGCGTATAGCTAACCCAGCCGGTGAAGTCACCCACGTTTTTCCTCACCAAAAACTCAGCACCGTAGCTCCACCCACGACCAAAGGCGATTAGACTTTCGATATCGTCAGCCCCAAACAGGTTGGCCCCGTTCGAGTAATCAATCTGATTGGCCATATCCTTATAATACAGCTCTACCGAAGTTTCGTATTTGTTGTTATCAAAGTTCTGGAAGTAACCCACCGAATATTGGTTGGCAATCTGCGGCTTCACCGTTGGGCTACTAGGAATCCAAACATCCGTAGGGTTGGCGGAGGTACTACTGCTCAGCAGGTGCAAATACTGGTAAGTACGGTTATAGGAGCCCTTAATAGACTGCGTAGGCGATAGCAAGTAGCTGAAGCCCAAGCGGGGTTCCAATCCCCAGTAGGGATTCCCAATCTCATTATCTCCCAACACCACAGAATCAGCAATTACACCACCATCATAGGTATAGTAGGTAGCAGGACCAATAGAATTGAAGTTGGATACACGCAGTCCGTAGCGAACAGATAGTTTAGTACCAATCTTTTGATCATTTTGAACGTACGCCGCCGTCTCTAAAGCAAAGCGGTCGGTGGCATCACTATCGTTGAAAGGGCCGCCTTCGGGAGCAGCCAGGGTAGTCGGTCGGAAAGTGTGGTGGATACCCGTAAAGCCAAACTGTACGGTATTGTTCTCATTCGGATACCAGAAGAAATCCTCCTTTAGCTGCCAGTCCTGCAAGCCAGAGGAAATAGTAAGCAGATCACCAAATCCAATTTCGTAATCGTAATTGGTGAAGATGGCCGAAGAGTTGAGGAACAGCTTATCATTAATCACCGTATTCCAGCGGGCCGTTCCGGTAGCATTACCCCAGTTAAAGCCAAAGTTCTCTGCAAAGGCAAACACATCACGGCCGAAGTAACCCGAGAGGTACACCCGGTTGTTTTCATTAATGAGGGCGTTGGCCTTCATATTCAGATCATAGAAGAAAAGCTGCGTACCGTCTAAGTCATCATTATTTGCCAAGGGGATAAACAGGTCAGCGTAGGTTCTACGGCCTGAGGCCATGAAGGAAGCGCGGTCCTTCACAATGGGACCTTCTACCGTAAGTCGGCTTGAAATCAAACCTACTCCACCTTGTGCGCCAAACTCTTTGTTGTTTCCTTCTTTCATCTTCACGTCCAACACAGAAGAAAGACGGCCGCCATATTGTGCGGGCATCAGGCCTTTGTAGATCTGTAGATCACGGATGGCATCTGAGTTAAAAACTGAGAAGAAACCCAAAAGGTGTGAGGCATTATATACGTTCGCCTCATCAATCAGAATTAGGTTTTGGTCTGCCGAGCCTCCCCGAACGAAGAAACCGCTTCCGCCTTCGCCGGCAGACTGAATACCAGGCAATAGCTGAATGGTTTTAAAAATGTCTTGTTCACCAAAAAGAACAGGAATGTTGGCAACCTGTGCTGGATCCAACTTAGTGAGCCCCATATCCACGGAAGTCACATTTTGATCCAAGCGCTCACTAGTAACCACCACTTCTTCGAGTTGCTCAATACTAGGATTGAGTTCAATGGCCAGGCGCTTGTCGGAGGTCAGATCCACCTCAAGCTCTTGGGCTTCATATCCTACATATTGATACCGCACGGTGTATTGACCAGCAGGTAAGGTAAGGCTGTAGAATCCGTAAACATTGGTGATGGCACCGGTACCGGGCATTGAGGGGATCACTACGGCTGCACCTATCAGGTCTTCACCAGTACTCCCGTCTTTGATGGTACCACTCAAGGTAACCTTTTCTTGCGCCCATGCGGGGGACAGGGCGATTGCGCATAACATGCTAAGTAGCAGGGTGCGCAGTTGTTGTTGCTTCATCTCTTGGCAGAAGTTTTCTTTCCTTTTCTGCCTAACGGCCGTCAGTCAAATTTGTATGGAGCAACTCCTATCTTCTCTACGTATCCCCGATTTTTATCGACGTTTCAGGATTCGGGGCACCAAACCATACAAAACTCACTTACTGGCACGCTGAAAAACTACTTGCACCCTAGTCCCCTGGTTTTCTTGGCTGTTGAGCAATATGGTTCCATCCATAGCCTCTACTTGGGTTTTCACCAAAAAAAGACCAAAACCCTTACCCGGATGGGTAGTATTGAATCGCTGATAGAGCTTGAATATTTTCTCCTTTGCCAGGGCCATATCGATACCTATCCCGTTATCTTCCACCGTTAATTCCACCTCATGCTCTGTTTGTGACAACGTAACCTTCACCCAAGATTTCCGGTCAGAAGCCGCATATTTGATAGCATTGTGTAGTAGGTTGTGCAAGATGCTGTGCACATAGGGCTGGAAACCCAAAATCATCACACGGACTTCCTTAGGCAATTCCAGAGTAACCTCATTACTCGAGGCTTCTGAACGCAATGCCTTTACCACCTTATCCAGCTGCTCCGGGAGGTTTATCGCAGAATAGGTCTTCCCACTTCCCTTTTTAATATCCAGGATCAGGTTTAGATCCTGAACCACCTCTCTTAGTTCATGGGCACTGGTAGACATCCGGTTGAGCACCTCTCGTGTATAATCATCAAAGGTGTGTAGCGGTGGTAGTATGGAAATCAGTCCTTCAAACTGACTGATAGGGGCCTTTAAGTTGTGAGCCGTAATAAAAGCAAACTGCTCTAGCTGGGTGTTTTGCTCAGCCAACTCTTCATTGGCCACCTTGAGTTCTTCGGTACGGTTATCTACCGTCTCTTCTAATGACTGCTTTAGTTCTATCAGCTCCTGATTTCGGCTTTCCAGCTTCTCAGCTGTTACCATTAGCTTTTCATTCTGCTGCTCTATCTCTTCATTTTGGGTGGCTATCTCTTCGTTTCGCTCTTGAATAGTTCTCGTTCTCTCTACTATGGTGGCCTCTAACCTAAACGCGCGCTGACGAAGATGTTTTAAACGATACCGAAATCCCACCCAGCATGCAGCTAAAATCACCAACACCACCAGAACCCGAAACCATGATTGTTGCCACAAAGGAGGACTTACTATCAGTACAAGGGATTTGCCCATCGGGTCCCAAGGCCCGCCATAATTCGCCGACTGTACTTTGAGAGTATACCTACCCGGAGCAAGAGAGTTGAAATAAATTGAGGACTGGGTTCCTAGCTCTTGCCAAGCAGTATCCCTACCCAACAGCTGATACCGGAACAGGTGGGACCGTTGGGAAAGAAAGTCTATCGCTGCCAGATCTAGCTTCACATTCTTTTCCCGCCATGACATCACCAAAGTATCCAATACCTGGACGTGACGATGGACGGACTGATTGGAAACGGGTAGCACCTGCCTATTTCCGAAATACAGGTCCGTGATCAATGTAATGGGCGTTGATGTATCCGGCCTAACCAAGTCAGGAATAAACCAATTCAATCCTCCTACCCCTCCGAAAAACAACTTACCATCGTGCCCCTTGTGATAAGCACCCGTATTGAACTCATTGCTTTGCAAACCGTCGGAAGCTTGAAAAGCAAAAAATTCTTCTGCCTCTGGATCGAAACGAATCAAACCGCCGTTGGTGCTCATCCATAGATACCCCTCATCGTCTTCCAGCATCCCATAGACCACATTATTGGTAAGCCCATTTTCCAGATTGTATGTCTTCATTCTAGAACGGTCCTCTGGATCTATGCGGGCTAGCCCTCCTCCCCAGGTCCCTATCCATATCCAGCCTCTAGTGTCCTGATACACACATTTCACCTGATCACTTGGCAGGGAATAAGGGTCTTTAGGGTCATGAAAATAGGATGTGATTTCCAGCGTATTCAGATCAATCACGTACAATCCGCGCTGAGTACCCATCCATACCTCTTCATCCAGAAGGGTCAGGCTCTGTACGGTACGGTTCCCTAGCAAGGAGTCACCCAGATCCGTGCCCGGAAACGGATCCATGGTCCCATCAGCCACCGACATACGGAACAATCCCTGCCCCTCAGAACCTACAAGCAACTCTCCATCAGAGAATTTTAACATGCAATTGACCCGATGTTGCCAATCAAGGCCCATAGGGGCTGTATAGGCGTTATCAGAAATATCATAATGGTACAAGCCATTCGTAGTACCCACCCAATACTTATCCTCTCGGTCGGGCAACAAAGAGGTAACACCAATCACAGGAATGGGCAACTTAGGCAATGTGGTAATGGATTGAAGTGTCCTGCGTTCCTCTAAAGAAATTACATCCAAGGACGCCCCTGTACCCACTAGCACCAACCCTTCTGGGGTGGTTTGAACGGCGGACACAAACTTACTACCGATTGAAAAAGGATTGCCCACGGACTGGCTCAACTGATCAAAAGCATATCCATTAGGATTTAGCAAATTGATGCCATAACCATCAGAACCAAACCAGAGTACCTGATCTTGGCTCTGGAATAGGCTGGTGACAAAATCACCATTTATTGAAAACTGATCCTGAGGATCGTGGACATAAATGGCCTCGAATACACCATTCTTGAAGGTGTATACCCTGTGCCCGGCAATCCAAACTGTACCACTTTCATCCTCCAACATGTCCTCTACGGATAGCTCAGTGAGTTCGTCAACACCCAATGGATAGAAAGTAAATTGTTCTCCATCTCTTTGGTATTGGTGTAGCCCTCCTTTTGTTCCTACCCAAATCCGTTCTTGGTGATCTTGCAATAAGCTGGTTACGTCATCGTTCCGAAGAGATGCCTCACTGGCCCGATAATGATGCAGAAAAGCATAGTTGGCATCGTAGACGAATAGCCCATCCAAAGTCCCCAAATACAACGTACCATCTTCTGAGAGTAAGGCCGACTTTACCGACATCCCCCTCGTCTCTCCGAAAAGAAAATCCTGAAATTTGTTGTCCCTTACATTGAAAAGGATAGCACCGTCATTAGTACCTACTATCAACCTATCCCCTGGTAAGCTCACCAACGTAAGAATCCTGTTTTGCGGATGATATGGCTTGGTAGGATGGGGAATAAACTGATGAAAGCAGTCAAACTGTACGGAATACTTAGCTAACCCATAGTCAGTCCCCGCCCACAAGTCACCCTCCGTACTCATAGCCAGAGACCAAACGGTATTATTGGGTAAGGAGGTAGAATCAGCTAACCGATTACGGTACACTCGAAATTGCTCGCCGTCGAACCGATTGAGCCCATCGCGAGTTCCGAACCACATAAATCCACGTTCATCTTGAATCATATCCAAAACCCCAACCTGCGACAACCCATCCTCAAGGGAAACCGAAGCAAATCGGTTTTCGCCTGGAATAGGCTGTGCAAGAGTAGCCTGGCAGAAAAGCCCTACCCACATGGCCACTAGTAACCGAGGTAATGGCGAGCATAGGTTCATTGTGATAATATAGAAAACCTCTATGGGTTATAGACTAAAATTGATCGGCAAATTGAAAAACTCATAACCTTTTGAGTGACTTAACCTATACCTATTCAAGGTACAGGGCTATCACTCCTAATTTGTATGATTACAGATACCGTAGAGTATGAAATACAAATCCTATATTATAGACCAAATACTACGCTTATGACTCGAAATGAAGCCCGTACCATCCTACACGAGTTTACCGATGGAGAAAGCTTGTTGCGGCATGCCCGCAGTGTAGAGCTAGTCATGGAAGCTTATGGTAACAAATTGGGAGAGGACTCTGAACAATTTGCCATTGCTGGTATGCTACACGATGCTGACTATGAACGGTACCCCGAAGAACACCCCAAGATCATTGTGCAAAAACTGCGTGACTTAGGAGAAGAGGAGTTAGCCTATGCCATATCAGCCCACTATACCCTCTGGGGAAACCCTTGTAAGGCCTTACTAGACAAGGCTCTTCTCGCATCAGATGAGCTCACAGGGTTTATCATTGCAGTAGCTCAAGTACGTCCACAAGGTATCGTAGGTATGAAACCCAAGTCAGTTACCAAGAAACTCAAAACGGCCAGTTTTGCCGCCACAGTAGACCGAAATGAGGTCCGGCTTGGTGCCGAAGCATTGGGAGTAGACCTCAACGAGCATATAGCATTCATCATCGGCGTGCTGGAGCAACACCAGGAGGAACTCAAAATAGGTCCCAAAGCTGAGACATAACGCATGGCAATCACGTGCTCAACTGCCTACAGCCAGCCCCAAACTAGTCACGCAAGGCCCTGTTACCATTTTTTTGATACTACGCTAATTGGAGGTAAAGAATGGGTAACTGACCTTCTCATTGTACTATTGAAGAAACAATATAGCTAAGCCGCCGATTTACCCGCTACGATGATATTCTTCGGTAGGGAACACCAACCGAAAAAAAGCAGTTAGAGGAAAGAATCGAACTATTGATCCTTATGGAGCTTCAAGACTTTGGTACCGATGTACTTTCAAAAAGTAACGCTACGCCGGTACTCGTAGATTTTTGGGCGAATTGGTGTGGTCCTTGTCATACCCTGGGACCTGTGATTGAGGAACTAGCCAAGGAAGCCCAAGGGGCCTGGGAACTTGTGAAAATTGACACGGATTTACATCCGGAGCTCTCTCAGCAGTACAGCGTCCGCAGTATACCAGCAGTAAAGCTATTTCATAAAGGCGAAGTAATTGCCGAATTCACCGGAGCCTTACCCAAAATTCATATTGAAAACTGGCTAACCGAGCATTTGCCTAGCGAAGAACGAGAGCAGTTGAAAAGGCTGCAGAAGCAATTGATATCAACCCCTGAGGTTAATCTGTTGCATGAGCTAGAGACCTTGGCACTAAACCATCCCGATTTTCCAGAAGCACAATTGACTCTCGCCAGTCAATTAGTTTTCACAGATCCTCAACGCGCCCTGGATTTGGTGGTGGGTTTCAGACTTGGAACCAAACACGGCATTGTGGCCGAAGACATTAGGGAGGCAGGAAAATTCCTTTTAGAAGAATTGGTAGGCGAGAGTCCGGCAGTTCCAAAGCTAGAGGCAACCCAAATGGCCGCAAAGGCGAATGACTTAGAGGGTCTCTTCGAAAATTTAATTCAGGCCATTATAGCAGACAAGAATTATCAGGATGAGTTACCTAGAAAAGTGTGTATCGCTTTTTTTAGAATCCTAACTGCTGAACATCCCGTGTCTAGAAAGTACCGAAAGCAGTTTGATATGGCTTTGTATTAATCTTACAACAATAAAGTAAACAAATACTACAAGCCTAATTTTATAATATCAATTTATGCCAGTTTCGCAAAATCATTCCTAACAAAGAAAAATTGCCATTCCTCTACGAAGAATGGCAATTTGCACGCACATCATCAAATGGATTGCTTAACGAAAAACTAAAAGTATAATCGCTTCGCGCGATACTTTGTTTAGTTTTTCAGTAAAAAAGTATGACATTTTTCTTTCCTTTCAAATTTTCACCCAACAAAAAACCACAATCACCTAGTCCAAATATCCAATACAGCCGATAACCTTGCTAATAGGTATCCTTTGTGGTATAGGTATCTATGGTGTACCCCGAAAGGATTTTACTCCAAACCAGCGATCAACCAGCAAGGAAACAAATGTATCTCTACTGATTTGCCGGAAGGTTCGCACCTCCAAACCTTGGCTCATTACGAGTTCATCCTCTGCGTTAATGTAGACCCAAGCATAATGGTCCCAACGCTGGTGCCGATCTGTCCTCACCACAATTTCCGAAGCACGCATACTCGGGGCGGGCTGTTGCAGTTGGCACTCCCAAGGCCCATGCTTGAGTTTGTCTTCTAAACCATAAATAGACAAACGCAAACGGGTACCGTACTGTGAAACCTCTAAAGCTTCCGGGGCCGCATTGCCACACTTCTGCCAGAAAGTGCCACTTATTCGATCATAGAGTGATTGAGGATCTAGTTCTTCCTTCAACAACGTCATACTCAAAAGTCAACTGACCCAATCATCGCGAACAGTTTCTCCCCTTTACTTCGTACCCTTTTTGGGTTATTGGTGAAGGATTGTGTTACTACCCCTTCGTACATTACTGCCAGATCGCACTCTAGTTGGTTAATTGCCTCTTCGGCATTCGGTCCTTTAGCTTTTATCCCCAAGGGCGTGCAATGCGCCACCACGTAATCAGAACTAAACGCTAACTCTATGGTAATTGGTTTTCTAAATGATACCCGCCCTTCGTTAGAAGCAAAGGAGGATATATGATGATATTTTACCTCTTGCATTTTGACTGAAATAATTACAATGCAAAAATACGATTGCCCTACCCCACTTGTAAAGAGATAGTCTGAGGTAATAATTGTACTATTCAAATAAATAAAGCTTGTGAGATTTCGAAGCAACAACATCAATTGCATCCACGGAAGGTGATAGAATATTTAAGCAACCATAAGTAATACCAAACAATACAACTTGGGGCCAATTTTAGTCCTAAACTAATGAATTACTTACTCCACAAGCCATTTGAGTAAGTTTTGGAGAATGCCCCTGATATAGATACATAGTTGGCCCACTTGTCCATTCAGAATTGCAGCTGAGTACATTTTAATAGACAGCCTCATTGTACTTTACCCGAATCTATCTTTAGCAGCATCTCGTATATTCAAGTATTAAGCGGCGGATTTTATGCACTATTCAAAGCTTGAGGAGAAATTGTTAGGACATTACTGGCTGGCCCAAATGCCAGATGGCGGTCAGGTGGTCATCTATTTCTACCAAATCAAGGCTCGCGAAGGTGGCGTTATTAGGCAGTCCCGAATGGCCATCTGGACAGAGCTCATCCGAGGAAGGATAACTTACAGAACAGAGCCCGCCCCTTTCGCTTTACAATCCGTATCACAAAACGAGGACCTTATGCTAACCTTCGAGGGTATCAACCAAGGTACCCTAACCTTTCTTGAAGACTCCTTTATTCTGGATCAATTACAGTCTACCCTCGAATTCTACATCTTAACGGATAGCGAAATCCGCGAATTGTATCAGCCCATCTTATTATAAGCTGCAGGTTCGACTGTCGAATCCCTTTTGAATTATGTAAACTAGCCACCAAATTGGTTGAGGTATGTTTATCAATAAAAATTTCAAAGTGAGGGGGCTTCTTGCCTTTTCAGGAAAGCAAATCATTATCCTCCTACTATGGTCTTCTTGCTTTGTTGCTCTTTACCATTTTACCCAATGGCCATGGCTAAGCGTACCTTGGTTACCTATCTCGGTTATTGGCACCGCAGTAGCCTTCTATGTAGGCTTCAAAAATAACCAAGCCTATGATCGCCTTTGGGAAGCCCGCAAGATATGGGGAGCCATTGTCAATAGCAGCAGGTCATGGGGTAGCATGACGCGGGCGTTTATCAACAACAACCATTCGGAGGTCGAACTATCGCAGTATGACCTTAAACAGCACCATATTCGAATGATCTACCGGCATATTGCTTGGTTGTATCAGCTCCGAGAGCAGCTTTTGGAGCCTACCCCATGGGAGCACATTAACCAAAATGGGCGCATTCGCAGGCGCACCGAAGCATCACGGAGAGTATTCGGGCTTGGCCTGATTGACGAAGGGGAAACCAAAGATAAGCTGCGTACCCTCCTTGACGGTGAAGAACACTTTGACGTATGCAACCGAAAGAATACCGCCACCCAGCTGCTGGATAGGCAAGCCCAAGACCTGGCCGAGCTACACCAGGCTGGCCTGATAGATAATTTCCGTCATATGGAGTTACAAAAATGCCTCAATGACTTCTATACCCACCAAGGTAAATGCGAACGCATCAAAAAATTTCCACTCCCAAGGCAGTATGCCAATATGAGCTTGGTATTCGTTAGCATCTTCATCTTCTTACTTCCTTTTGGCGTTGTCAACATCTTTACCGAAGATCTTGGCCAGGTAGGATTGTGGGCGGCCATCCCCTTTACCGCCCTTATAGGCTGGGTATACATGATGATGGAGATGGTGGGAGACTATTCTGAGAACCCCTTCGAGGGCCTGGGCAATGACATCCCCATGCTTTCCCTTTGTCGAACTATTGAGATTGACCTCCGGGATATGTTGGACGAGCCAGAACTACCCAAGCCCGTACCATCAAAAAATGGGGTGCTTATGTAAAAGGCGACTACCAGACAATTCACCAGCCCACAGCACCATTAGTACAGTTTGGCACAACGCCGATGGTAGGGGTTCGTTTTTCTAGTATATTTCCCGCAAAACCAAACCGAATGCAGGACGCTCGTTTCTTGTTGGATGCATCCCCGTGGTTCATCTTAGTGGCCTTACTCGTAGGGCTTGCCTACGCACTATTCTTATACTGGCGCCGTGGTCCTTGGCCACTTGCTCTACACCGGGTACTCACCGTCCTCCGGTTCATTGTAGTGAGCCTGCTCTGTTTTCTGTTATTGGGTCCGCTTTTGCGCCAAATCCAAAACCATTTTGAAGACCCAACCATCGTCATCGCACTAGACGATTCCTCTTCCCTGTCTCAAGTTACCGACAGCACCTTGCTGGCCTCGGTAGAAACTCAGTTATCAGACTTGGGCAATGTGCTCAGCAGAGATTTCCATGTGGTGTATCGCACACTTGGAGAAGACGAGGAAGCGGAGTCATTGGGCAATTCGGGCTTTGCACACCCGGAGTCACCACTGGCAAACCTCCTCTCAGACATCAAGGCAGACTACGAAGGCCGTAACCTGGCGGCAGTGGTATTGGCCTCCGACGGCATCTACAACCAAGGCCCGAGCCCTACATTTGATACGTACGCCTACCCTATTCATACCTTGGGCCTTGGAGACACCATTCCTAAGAGAGACCTTAATCTGCAGGCGGTTTTTTATAACCAAATTGCCTATCAAGGGAACCGCTTCCCCTTAGTAGCAGAAATTTCCAACGAAGGCTTTGCTGGGAATAGCACGCAAGTTCAGGTTATCCAAAACGGACAGGTGCTTGCCAGCCAATCTATTTCATTTGCTGGCCCTAGCCAGGTGCAGGAGGTCCAATTCCTGCTTGACGCTACACAGGAAGGACTACAACGCTACACCGTAAGGGTATCGCCATTGGCTGAGGAATTCACCACCCAAAACAATCAGCGAAGTGTATATCTGGATATCGTGGAAGGCCGGGAGAAAGTTTTGATTGCTGCGGCATCACCACATCCTGACATAAAAGCGATTCGGGCAGCCCTAGAAAAGAATGCCAATTATGAAATTACCACTTTCATACCGGGCTTGAATGATTGGGAAGCTGACAAGTATGATGTAGTCATCCTGCATCAATTACCTAGTGCACGCATTGGCATCCCAGTACCAGTGCGCAGGTTACTAGAAGAAGGGGCCTCTACTTGGTTTATTTGGGGCTCACAAACCAACATGCAGGCCTTCAACCAGCTCAACTCAGTACTGGAGGTGGGTGTGCGAGGCAATCAACGGGATCAGGTGACCCCTATATTCCAACCCAATTTTGCTCGTTTCCGATATTCTGAGGAGAATCAAGGGCTTACCAATCGCTACCCGCCCGTTACCGTGCCCTTTGGCGGGGTCGCTTTAAAAAATGCCGGGGAAGTACTCTTCTACCAGCGTGTGGGAAGCATTGACACCAACAAGCCCCTATGGGTTTTCAGCACCGAGGAAGATAACAAACAGGCAGTTACCCTTGGTAGCGGGCTTTGGCAATGGCGTTTGCAAGAATATGCCAGAACCGAAAACCAGGAAGCCTTTGATGAATTGGTAAGCAAGACGGTACAGTACCTAAGTTCTAAAGAAGACCGGAGAAAATTCAAGGTGTATCCTATCAGCAATGAATTTACGGAAAGTCAACCGGTCATTCTTGAAACTGAAGTATACAACGATATTTATGAGGAGGTATACGATCAAAATATAGCCCTGTCATTGCGACGCGAAGGTGGAGATGAAATCACCTATTCCTACACCACTAGTGCAGCCAACACCCGGTACCGCATTAGTGGCTTAGAGGAAGGTATCTATCAGTTTTCTGCCACTACCTCCGTCGATGGAGAAATACTCACCAGTACAGGGGCTTTCACCATTAAAGACTTACAGCTAGAGAGCCTTAATCTTACTGCCAACCACGCATTGTTACGCACATTATCAGAGGACACCGGAGGACTGTACACTACAGACTACCAAGAACTTTCCAATCAGCTTTCCAATACACCGGCCCAGGCTCTCATTCATACCAGTGAGCAATTCCTTCCTTTGGTCAATTTACCTTGGGTTTTCTTTTTGGTTTTGGTACTCTTGACTTTAGAATGGGTGGTAAGGCGCTACTACGGTAGCTATTGAATATTTTTGATGCTGAAGTGAGGAGATACCTAACGGAAACAGGTTGATTATTTTCCTTTTTTGGCATTCCGCTTAACTTTGACTGGTAACTCATATGGGCATGATTCACGCTAACGATCCCTCGTTGACATCTTGGATTCCGGTGGCTCCGGACTCTGACTTCCCAATCCAAAATTTACCATACGGTATTTTCAAACCCAGCAACCGCGCACCACGCGTAGGGGTAGCTATTGGAGACTTCGTGCTGGATCTTCATGTGCTACAGGAGACTGGGTACTTCGAAGGATTTAAGCTGCCTTTCCAGATCTTCCGTCGCCCCTTTCTCAACGACTTTATGGCGCTGGGAAAGCAAAAAACCAACCGGGTAAGAGAACGTATTTCGGAAATCCTACGGGAAGACAATCACGAGCTGCGAGAGAATAAAATTGTTCGTCACCGGGCCGTCATCCCTATGGAGGAAGTGGAAATGCAAATGCCCGTCTTCGCTCGTGACTATACCGACTTCTACAGCAGCATAGAACATGCCACCAACGTAGGCAAAATGTTCCGTGATCCGGACAATGCACTTTTGCCCAATTGGAAGCATATTCCCGTAGGCTACCACGGGCGGGCGAGTTCCATTGTACTATCAGGCACCTCTATTAAGCGTCCGAGTGGGCAGACCAAAGCCGACACCGCCGATGCACCTACCTTTGGTCCGAGCAAGCTCCTGGATTTTGAATTAGAAATGGCCTTCGTGACCAATGTGGCTACCCCGATGGGCGACTCCATCAGCACTACCCACGCCGAAACGTTCATTTTCGGGATGGTACTGTTCAACGACTGGTCTGCCAGGGATATTCAGAAATGGGAATACGTTCCTCTGGGTCCTTTCCTTGGAAAAAACTTCGCATCATCCATTTCACCTTGGGTAGTCCCTTTGGAGGCACTGGAGCCCTTCCGCGTTGGCGGCCCTAAACAAGACCCGGAGCCCCTCCCCTACTTAAAGCAAGAAGGCCCCAAGAACTTCGACATCAATCTGGAAGTGGCCATACAGCCGAATGATGGAGAAGAACATACCGTATGCCGCTCCAATTTCAAGCATATGTACTGGAGCATGAGCCAGCAGCTGGCGCATCACACGGTGAATGGCTGTAACATAAATCCTGGAGATTTGTATGGCTCTGGCACCATCAGCGGCCCCACACCCGATTCTTACGGCAGTATGCTGGAGCTTAGCTGGCGTGGCACTAAACCCATTACTTTACCCGATGGCTCTACCCGTAAATTCATAGAAGACTATGATACTGTAGTCATGCGCGGCTATTGCAAAAACGACAATTACCGGATCGGTTTTGGTGAAGTGCGCACCCAAGTATTACCCGCATACCTGTAAGCAATACTTCATGATCACCATTGACCCTAAGGACGTACCTGTACCTACACTGCATGGTTATTTGTTAGGCACTATTGCACCAAGACCCATAGCATTTGCATCTACTATAGATGCCCAAGGTCAAATAAACCTAAGCCCTTTCAGCTTTTTCAACGTCTTTGGGGCCAATCCTCCTACCCTTATCTTTTCTCCCGCCCGCCGGGTACGCGACAATACCACCAAGCATACCCTTGCCAACGTGGAAGAAGTACCCGAAGTAGTCGTTAATATCGTTGATTACCCCATGGTGGAGCAAATGTCATTAGCCAGCTCTGAATACCCACAGGGGGTCAATGAATTTGAAAAAGCAGGTCTCGCGGAAGAGGCTTCAGAAAGAGTACGCCCCCCACGGGTAGCAGAGGCCCCGGCAGCATTTGAATGTAAGATCACTCAAGTGGTCCCGTTGGGAGAAGAGGGCGGGGCAGGAAACCTGATTATTTGTGAGGTGGTTTTAGCACACTTTCAAGAACATATTTTTGGCCAGGATGGCAAGGTGGACCCTACCAAGCTAGACGCCGTGGCCAGGATGGGTGGAGATTGGTACTGCAGGGCTCAAGGCTCTTCACTATTCACTTTACCCAAACCCAACCGAATCCCCGGAATGGGAATTGACCAACTTCCTGATTCCATCCGGAATTCAGCAGTACTTACCGGCAATCAACTGGCTAGGTTAGCCAACCAAACTACTCTACCGGAACAAGAAGCCATTTCTCAATATGGAGAGACTGAAACGGCTAAAGAACTATACCTACGTTTCGGCCACCATCTGGATTCCTTCGAATTCCACACACACGAAAAAGCAGCCCAACTACTTACTCAAAATAAAGTAGAAGAGGCATGGCTAGTATTATCTTTACCCTCTCCTAAGGAATAATTTCATCGAGTATATCCCCCCTTTCAACCATCTTATTATTGCACTCTTCGTAAATAGGACTCTACGGATATTTTTCTCTAGTATTTTGAGTCCATGCCTACAACCTTGAGCTTGATTGTACCGTATGTAAGTCTATATTTACACTCATTAACATTGGGGTAACATTTAAAAAACAATACAGAAACAAGGCTACTCAATAATACTTTACTGCTGGAGTTCTTTTATAATAACCGTGGAACCTATGTTCGCCAAAAACGACCTAAATAGTACTGACCCTATTGAATTCTTACAACACATCAATTTGGTGCGGTTAGACGACCGCCTTTCTTGGGTAGAGCAAAACAACGCAATATTAAAGTTGATAAAGGAAAGAGATCAGAAAATCGCCATTGAGGAGTTGACCCGTTAACTATCACTTTCGCTCTTCAAAAACAGCGTTTACACCCTGCAGTGTTTCCCAAAAGTTCTGAAAGTTTTCCAGGTCATCCGAATCCATAACAGATCCAATCCAAGAGGGCTCAAAATAACTGCTGAAATCTGCAAAGGCCATATAGAGGTGATCTCCTTGAATGGATGCCTCGACACGGCCATTACACCAAGCCTCTGCATATCCTAACAAGGTTAGAAATTGTGCCGTGAATCGCACAGGAATGGCTTTGCTTGGCATAGACCAAGTGTACTTTTCGTCAAATTCTTCTCTCCCAGATTTTCGAACCTCCCAGCCATCCTCAGTTACTACTTGATGGGTTTGTTCAGTAAACCTTTGCCCTAACCGGGTCTCTGTTTTTTTGCTCTCAAGCCTCATGGCCGCTGAGGGCGCCTTCAACCGAACAACCAGAAAGATACCCTTGAATACTTCAGATACCCTTATTTGACGCTTTCCCCGCACTCGGTCATCCTCCTTATTTCGCACTTGCAGCCACGACAATTGGCGCACAGGTTCATGCGCTGGGTATTTAATCAAATGCGCCCCTCGATACCGAACGATATCATCTGCCTTAAACATCCTGCTTTTTTCGAAATAGGTTTGGGAAACCATACCCTCCGGGGAATAGGTAGAACCAGGGGCAATGTAACGCACCACTTTGGGCACAATTTCTCGCTTATATCGGTGCGGATATTTCTGACTAGGAAGTCCAAAGAGACTTCCCACCAACACTAGTCCCAATACACCTCCCGCTACTAGCATAAAGCGGTATATGAAGCGGGCTTCCATCACAGAATCAACAAATAGCCAGAGATTGACCTGCCAAGCTGCAGCTACTAACACGCAGATTCCAACCACAATCAAAGTGGACTTCCCTATAGCATGCCTCAGCCCCGGAAAGTACCTAACTAAGGATGTGTTAATAGCACGATTGATGATACTAAATAGTATAACACCTCCGGCCAGGGAGAATATACCCAGGGCGATCCAAATAAAAACATCTCCAGACCCTGTCCCTCTAAACTCGGCAAAAAAAACCCGGAAGAATCCCATAAAGATGCTGAAGAAAACCACTAATGCAGCAAGCCTGAAAAGGTTACGCAGGAACTGAGGGACCAGTAAAATCAAACGCAGTCTTTTTAACTCGGCAAGATCTTGGGAAAGAGTTTGCTCTAAAAAATAGGATAACTGCTGTCGGGTTTTCATGTCTTTGTTCAAAGAAAAATATAAACAATACAATTCAAACGCAACATCCCATCCTGTAAGTCAACAAAATAGCGATAAAGCACCAAAAGGAATCAGTGTTTCCTTCTTCAATAGCCACTTTTCAACCTATCCCAATACAATCACACAGCCTTCTCCTCTAGGCCAATTACAAAGAACGCCTTGGCTAGCTCTGCAGCAGGAAAATATTCACTCCAAATCCATTTTATTGATTTAATAGCAAGAGTCTTCAACGAAAAACGACCGAAAACAGCTTTACTTACAAAACAACCTGCTGCTAAAAACCGCTGTCTGTTTTGTATGTAATAGCTAGTACCACATTTTCAGCCACCTAAATCTGCCTATCCACCAACCAAAAGTAGCTTAACATATACTTATGGGACTATACAGCCCTCGCATTTACCACCTTTCCATCGAAGGTGAAATAGAGGAATTCCAACGTGTCGCCAAATCTAAGGGCGGTTTAATCATTATCCTTAAAGTAAATCAGTAGGTAGACCAGGTAGAAACAGTTTTGTTTTTCAAGACTGCATTTGCCACGCACCCAGAACATAACCAGCTGTAAAACAGATTGCTAAGAAAATAAACCAAGAAATCAGAGTAGAAGGTTTTCGTGATATGTACGGAATAATGGCAGGAAAATTGACTTGAGGGATTACTTGGGAGAAGGATAGAAAAAATGAAACCCAGTCATCAAAGACGACTGGGTTTACATGAACCAACTTAACCTAACTAATTAACCACGTTGAACTGAATATGATAATGTCTTTAAGTCTTTATGAATAAGGACCCGGCACAAAAATAAAAGGTTGTGGCCAGAGTTAAAACTTTTTTTGATATCACTTTCCAGAGGTTCTCGATTTTGCTTCACTAGTCATTGCCATTGACTTTCTCCGTGTCAAGTTCTTAATGAACTCAACTCTCCGGAATCGTAAAGCGGACCAGTCAGTATCAATTGCCACCTGCCTTACTCCTTCAAATCCGTATTTACCTACTTCTTCCCATCCTGTATCCCGGTTAAAGTCACACTTGTACTTTTTGGAGGATCCCTTTGGGTAGGCAAACCATAGCAAGGCATCTCCTTTTAACTTATCATTTAGACTAGCAATAGCATGATCAATTTGCACTTGCTGAGTTGCAAAAACCAAAGCAAAAGGAACGGAATCTAATTCACCAACATCGAAAAGAACGTCTGCCACCTCCCCCATTGCCTTTTCTTCCTCGCGGAAGCTGTCGGGAGAGTTCAAGATTAAAATGCTTTTTTGATCTTTATAGTTCAGTTTCTTGAAAAGTGGCGTCATTAAAAAATCGTTTTTCGTCACTTTTTTTCTACTTGGAAGCCATCTGGCTTCGTATCCTCTACTTTTAGCGACTGTAGCGCAGGCTCCAAAGGATCTCCATCCCCCAATACGAGCGCAAATGGCTCAATAATGCCCATAGAAGGTAATGTAGTCAATTTCCAATAAAGCACTCCTATTAGGCCGGGCCAATTTCCCAGGGCGCGGGCTTGTACAAGTCCCTCAAGAGCAGAAGCCCGGTCTTGAAGTCGGCTAGGCATAGCTTCCCACAAATGAAAGCTATATCGCAGCTTGCCTTTAGGCATAAAAACGTACCCAAAGCCTGACCAGGGAGCGACCAACGTACCTGCCTGCCGTGTATAGCCTAATTCCGTAAAAAGCACCTTATGTTTTGGGACTCCTAACTCTTTTAAAGTTTCACTCACGCGATTGCCATGGTAGATCCATGCTTGAACTACTTCCTCCATTTGAGGAACCTCCGTAGCCTCAGTGAGTGGGAAATATGCATTGATACCTACCACATCTAGCGCGTCCCAAAAACCAACCCTGTGGAAATTATCAAAGTTTGCTGCGTAGGTTAGCTGTCCGGTATATACCTGCCTCACTTCCTCAATCAGGTTGCGCCAATGCCGCTCAATCAGCCGACGGCGTTCATTTAGCAGGTCTTTACGATGTAAGCGCCCCCAATAGGTCACCTGTTTAGCCCATGCAGTCTGGGCACCCACCTCTTCTTTCAAAAAGCCGCGGTAGTCTGCATGTCCTTGGTTCTTCCACCATTGGCTCTCCTGAATTTCTTCCCGATGACGCCACCGCAAGGCGCGATAGCCGTACCGGGAAATGGGGTTGAGAAAAAAACCTTCTAGTTGAGGTATCTCTTGTGTAGGTACTGTGGCCGAGAGCACCCTCATTTCACTACCAATACCCAACACCTCTACACCAAGGGCCTCGCATTTCTGTGCCCACTCCACCACAAACTGGGTATACTGCCTAAACCAGGAGGCCAGCTGAATATCGGTGGCAGGCATAATCATCCCATGCCAGAAGTGCGCATTGGCAGGGAAAGAATGATCCAGAGCTACCCGAGCTATAAATACCACCTTCAGTCCCTGGGCCTTGGCAGCCTCAATCTCCGCCAGGACGGATGGCTCTTCCTCCTCCCACCAAATGTGGTCCGTATTCCAATCCCCTTGCTTAGCGTAGGCCGTTACGGCCACGGTATTCATCCCAGCAGCATCCAATCCCTGTACCCATGCTTGGTGGTCTGGCTCATTCACCTGTATGCCTCCCAGCATAAATTCAGACGGCTGCTGGGCCGTGGCCTGCATTACCACCAAACACAATAGAACAGGGACTATACGCATACCCGATAAAGTTCGCTCATATCTACCCAACAAAAAAAGGCATCCGAAGACACCTTTACATTACTCTCCTGCAAGCACTTATTGTACCCTGACCAGGAACTGATTCTTCTTCCCTCTCTGTACCACTAGATACTTCCCCTGCAACAACTCAAAGTCAACCGCTTGGTCTGGCGAAGTAAGCTTTTGCTTATTCACAGATACTCCCCCTCCTTGAATCATCCGCTTGGCTTCTGACTTACTGGGAAAAATTATTTTGCCCGTACCCTCAGACAATAAGTCCGTTACGTTGGCTTGAGCACCCAAAGCATCCCGGCTAATCTCCGCCATAGGCACTCCCTCAAATACTTCTAGCAGTGTTCTTTCTGGCAAAGTGGCTAACTCTTGGGTAGCAGACTTGCTGAATAGGATTTTAGAAGCCTTCACTGCCATAGCATATTCATCTGCCGAATGTACCATAGTGGTTACCTCCTGGGCCAAGGCTTGCTGCATAGCCCGCAAATGAGGGGCCTCTGCATGCTCTGCCTCCAGTTCCAATACCTTAGCCTCATCCAACAGGGTAAAACGGCGAAGCAACTTTGACGCTTCCTCATCCCGTACATTCATCCAAAACTGATAGAACTTATAAGGAGAAGTCCGATTAGGATCTAGCCATACATTTCCACCTTCTGATTTGCCAAATTTGCTACCATCGGCCTTGGTTACCAATGGAGAAGTAAGGGCAAAAGCTTCTCCTTGCCCCATACGGCGTATGAGTTCCGTACCTGTGGTAATGTTACCCCATTGGTCAGAGCCACCCATCTGCAATCGTACACCAAATTCCTTATACAAGTGGTAAAAGTCGTACCCTTGAACCAGTTGGTAACTAAACTCAGTAAAGCTAATGCCCTTATCCATTCGGTTTTTCACCGAATCCTTGGCCATCATATAGCTTACCGTAATATGCTTTCCTACATCACGTAGAAATCCCAGAAAATCGAATTGGCTCATCCAATCATAGTTATTCACCATGACCGCTTTGTTGTTTCCGCTTTCGAAATCAAGAAATTTCTCTAGCTGTTTACGGATGCTTTCTTGGTTATGCCGCAATGTATCCTCATCCAACAGGTTCCGCTCTTCTGACTTACCCGAGGGATCACCTACCATGCCAGTGGCTCCCCCTACCAAAGCATAGGGTTTATGCCCCGTGCGCTGGAGCATCACCAAGTTCATGATGGTGGCTAGGTTACCAATATGCAAGCTATCAGCTGTAGGATCGAACCCGATATAAGCTGAGGTCATCTCTTTAGCTAGTTGCTCCTCCGTGCCCGGCATTACATCGTGGATCATACCCCTCCACCGCAATTCCTCAATAAAGGTTTTCATACTACTATTCTATTCTTGGGATGTGGAAATCAGTCGCAAAGATACACCGAGGCCCTACCTGCGCAAATAGATGGTCTTAGGAATACATCGCAGCGCCAACTCAACTGTTAGTCAAAAAACATGGTCCAAAATTCCCAAGTGGGCATTACATTTCTACAAGAATTTCTCAGTGGATGAGGGGCTAGAATGGTAATTCAGAATTATTATCACACATTATCAGCACTTCGCCTATTATTTTCGTACCTTATAAAAGGTAATTGATTTTTTCATCGCTTTCGCGGCTTCCTTTTTTTTAACTATGACAATTACGCAACTAGAATATCTGGTCGCATTACATAATCAAGGCAATTTTGTGCAAGCCGCTGATCAATGCAATGTAACCCAGCCTGCGCTGACCACCCAAATTAAAAACTTGGAAGAGGAACTAGGGGTATTACTGTTTGATCGCAGTAGAAAACCTATGGTTATTACTGAGGCCGGTACCGCGGTAGTAGACCAAGCCTATCGTGTATTGCAAGAGGTACGCCGGTTGCGAGACATTGCTGATAGCTTCCAGGGTAGTCTCAAAGGGACCTTAAGAATTGGTATCATTCCTACACTTGCTCCTTACCTGTTGCCGTTATTTATCCGACAGTTTCAGGCTAAGTATCCTTCAATAGAGTTGGTGTTCGTAGAGGATTTATCTCACAACCTACTTCAAAAATTAAAGCTTGGGCAGGTAGATGCCTGCTTGATTGCTACTCCGGTGCAGACCAAGGGCACCATGGCCTTCCCTCTATTCTACGAACGATTCTTTTTCTATTTGCACCCTCATCACAAGCTATTAGAGAAAGATTATGTGAATGAGTCTGATGTGAAAGATGAGGTCTTTTGGATCCTCAAGGAAGGCAATTGTTTCCGAAATCAAGTAATTGCTATTTGTGAATTAGATCAATCAAACTCCCTCAATTCAGCCTTCCGGTATGAAGGCTCCTCCCTCGATACTCTCGTCCGATTAGTAGAAACTCAGCAAGGGCTTACCGTGCTGCCCGAACTTGCCATTCGAAACCTACCTATCTCAAAAAAGCCTCAGATCAAGGCATATAAGGACGAAGATGTCGTACGTGAAATTAGCTTGGTGGTCTCTAGAAGCTACTTGAAGAAGCCTTTGCTAGACCAATTTATGGAAGAGATAGTGACCTACCTGCCTCATCATATGACAGAACTGAATGGGCATAAGGTGGTGAACACCTACATGCGAGCCTAAAGCCCCTTAGGCTCTGGCCAGGGCAAGCAATCCTTTGCCCGTACAACCAGTTCAGGGTGGTACTTGGCAAGAACCCATTGATCGTACAACACTCCTTCTTTCATGGCACCCCAGCGCTGAATGGATTCCAATTCAAAACCGTTCGACTTAAGAGCATTCGCCGAGGGTTGGTTCGTTGACAATACAAGTCCAAAAATCCTACTGTGTCCCAACACAGAAAACCCGTACTCCGTAATCAGGCGAATGGCTTCCTTAGTATATCCTCTTCCCCAATACGGCTCTCCCAACCAATAACCGATCTCTGCATTTACTCGTTGAACGTCCCCTTTTGCCTTAAGCGTAATCCATCCAACTAAGCCTTCTTCCAGCGCCATGGCAAAAGTCCGAATCGGGTTAGTTGCTGAAGCGGTCTCTATACGGGCATAGGCATCAGAAATCCCAAAAGGATTGGGAAACCCATCAGAAACCGTACGCCAAATGTTATAGTTATTGGCCAGCTCTACCATGCGGTGAGCATCTTCCCGTACTAATGGACGCAATACTATCTTTTGCCCTTTCAGGATTGAGGTGGATGGGTGCATATCTGACAAAATCTGGAATTCATCCCAACTTAGCACCTAAAAGAAATTGTTCAGGTACGGAGTCCCTCCTAAAAATTCAATCTGTACCGTACCGTCAGATTCACATGCACGGTATAAGGGTTGGCCGCCCGGCCATATCCTGGAACGAAAAATACCGGCACTACCTCTGGCTGGGTTAAACTACTGAATGTTCTAAAGCGGAAGATCCATCCCACTACCAAATTCTCTAGCAAGGGGTTGGAATCTTTGAAAGGAGTGGCCTCAGAGCCTACTACTAACTCCCACCAGTTTACTGAGAATTCCCTATTGTACTCAATCAAATAGTCGTCCCAAAGTGAGGACGTGAGGGTAGCTTGGGCTATATCAGAAAAATTGCTCTGCGCATATCTTACACCAACGAAGGTTTTAGCGCCTTCTCCAGCAACATAATCGGCTCCCACTCTCCAATAGTTGCCCTCTGCCCGGTAGGTTCCGTTAAAATATGCGGAAGGTTCGGCAAATAGCAAATCTGCAATACCATAGCTTCCAGAAAGCTGAATTCGATCATAGAATGTAATTCCACCACCAAACTCATACTGTTCCCGGCCATTGATAAACTGAGTAAAGGGCTTTACATAGTCCGCCCAAATATTTACATCTGACAAGAAGGGCGGTTTCAGTGAATCGGGAATCTCTGTTTCCTCTTTTACCATCTCAGCAGTTGAATCTGCAGCAAGGGAATCCGCTTGTATACCTTCAGAAGAAATCAAATCTAATTTTTGTGGCTGTGTTGCCGAATCTTGCCGCACACTATCGGATTGCCCAAAAGCATAAGTTAGCGCCATCCACCACATACCTGTGGCAAGGAAGAGATTTCTTAAGATAATCTTTCTCATTTCGTTGCCATAATTATCGTTTCCCGAGCACTCTGCAGCACATCATTGTACTCCGCATAGGCGGTATCATAGGTGTGGTGCAAGGTATCCAATTGCATCACACTATCGATCGCCAACTCTAGCCGAAAATCGTATACTTCTTCTCTTCTCTGATAAAAAACTTTGAGCGTATCATACTCGCCAAACAGCTGGATTACCCATTCGGTGCTATCCGCATAAGGATTGATGGGAAGAAAAAACACATCAGTAGTATCCTCATTCACATAGAAATTATCCGACCCAGATGCCCAAACGGTGTCTATCCGAACTTCATTAGCTTCTAACAGAACGTCACGTTCAGTCAGGGTAATTAGATAATCACCTACAGAGTCAAAGAGTGATTTAAGGGTGAGAAGTGAATCAGCTGATATAAGAGTAGAATCAGCCAACAAACCAGTCAGGCGGGTAGACTCTGTATTTGCCAGGGAAATCTCGGAATTCAGTCGTGTCAAACTATCCGTAGGAATGATAGTCAAGCGAATAAAGGGATCATCTACTAGTTCGCCACAAGACTCGCAAGGCTCACACTGGGTTAAGGATAATACACTTAATATGCCGAATACCGGCACAATCAAAAATCTCATTTTCTGAATCACGGGCGCAAATTTAGGCAATTGCCTAAGAGTAGAAGCTAGTTGGGATAATTTTTCATGCATAGACACACCTTATCAAAAAGAGTGCCGTCACCAGCTCGCTTTTTGGTAAAGCATAAAAAAGCCAAACCTTCAACAGGTTTGGCTCATCTTAAGATTCTTATTTTGCCGGTACCGGGACTGCCTGTGGATGTCCTAGTTGATAAAGCAACTTAGCGTGGTACCAAAGCGCATGCGCAAACGTAGGCCGTGATTTGTAAGGAAGATCAAATTCCTTTGCCGTTTTGCGTACTATCTTACTCAATTTACGATAGTGTACATGGCAAATATTGGGAAACAAGTGATGCTCTACTTGGTAGTTCAACCCCCCAATAAACCAGGTAAATAACCGACTTCTCATGGCAAAATTGGAGGTAGTGAATAACTGATGCACCGCCCATGCAGAAGGTAATTTACCGTCATCATTGGGCTGAAAGAATTCTGTTGACTCCTCCACGTGAGCAGGCTGAAAAATCAGCGCCAGGATCATACCAGCGATATAATGCATTACCACAAAGCCTAAAATGATTTGGCCAATAGAGAAATCAGTGAATAGCAGAGGTAAGCCAATCACATAGGTGAAGTAAACCACCTTTGAAATGATAATGACGGCTAACTCTCGACCATAAGTGGTCTTTTGCTTTTCAATCAGTCCCAACTTATGGTATCGATGCAGCCGATTAAAATCCTTAGCAATGACCCAGGACAGCGTCAATGCACCATAAAAAAACCAAGCATATAGGTGCTGAAAGCGATGGATCTTACGAAACTTGGAATCCGGGCTGAATCGAAATAATCCCCGAGGCGAGATGTCTTCATCCATGTCGTATACATTGGTGTAGGTATGATGTAGAACGTTATGCTGCACTTTCCAGGTGAAAGCAGCACCTCCTACTAGATTGAGGGACAGGCCCAACATTTTATTTACCCAAGGATACTTAGAATAAGAACCATGATTGGCGTCATGCATTACGGATAGTCCTATACCGGCAACTCCCCATCCCATTAGCACATACCCAATCGTCCAGCCTAACCAACCAGTGGCAACACCGGTAAGCATGAGTACGAAGGGAGTAAAATAAAGCAGATACATGAAGATGGTTTTGAAAACCATATTCGCATTGGCCTGCTTGGTAATATTGTTCAACTTGAAGTAGCGATTTACCCGCTTGGTCAACAATTGGTGGAATTGCCGATCCACTTGTTCCGTTCCAAACTTAACCTTAGGAAGTGATGACATTAGAATAAGTGATAAATATATAGAACCTAAACTATCAAAAGTAATAAAGTACAACTAGCATCCCACAGCTTACATAACAATAAACCCAGAAACCGAAGAAATACACAATTCTTCAGCTTCTGGGCTCATAATGATGCCTATAAGACTTTGAATCGAGCAAAAATCACTCAGCAGGGCTATGCAGCCACCTTCTGCCGTCCTAACTGGCGCAGTAGCCTCACGTGGTGGTACACTGCTCCAACGAAAGTTTTTCTTTGATTGTATGGCAAGCCAAACTCTTTTGCTGTGCGCCGTACAATCTTTGATATTTTCCGGTAATGGATATGGCTCACGTGAGGGAATAAGTGATGTTCAATCTGATAATTCAACCCACCAATCAACCAAGTGAACCACCGGCTACTCATCGCGAAATTAGAGGTGGTCAATAATTGGTGTACTGCCCAAGCCTCGGGTAGTTTATTATTCTCGTCAGGCTGATAAAAGGTAGTAGATTCTTCTACATGAGCAGGCTGGAAAATAAGCGACAAGCTTAGCCCTGCTACCATATGAAGGAAAACAAAACCTAAAGCAGCTTGCCACCAGGCAAAACCACTAATAAGAGCAGGAAGCACCAGCATATACCCAATGTACCCAACTTTGGAAGCAATGAGAATCCGCATTTCTTTCTTGTAATCAGCTTTTGCTTGGTCAACAAGCCCCATTTTCCGATAGCGAGCCATGCGAGCAAAATCACCCACAAATGTCCAACTTAAGGTAAGCATGGAGTAGAAGAAGAATGCGTACACGTGCTGAAAACGATGAATTCTTCGGAGGGGAGAATCTGGAGAAAAGCGGAACAACCCACGCCCTTGTATATCCTCATCCATACCGTGCACATTAGTGTAGGTATGGTGCAATACGTTGTGTTGAATTTTCCAGGTAAAGGCACTAGCCCCAACCACATTCATGGAAAAGCCAAATAATTTATTAACCCACTTCTTCCTAGAAAAGGCGCCATGGTTAGCATCGTGCATAATGGCTAATCCTATGACTGCGGTAGTAAAACCGAGTATAAGATAAACCAGTAACCAGGCTAGAAAGCCTGAAACTGCTCCGGAAATCAAAACCCCATAAGTAGCAAAATAGGCCGTGAGGATGATTAAAGACTTGACAATCATTTGCCAATGCCCTGTTTTATCCAACCCGTACAGCCGGAAATATCGATTGGTGCGCTTTAGTAATTCTTGGTAAAACTGACGTTGTTGCTTAGAATTATTAAAGAGAGGCTTTGAAACTTTCTGCATGATAAGATATCAATGTGCGAACCCAAATAGTTTTCCTTCGAAGCACATTTGGTAAAATTAAGATGATTGATGGCAGCACCAAAACTCAGCCCACCTTATTTGTAGTATTCAAAGAATGGGAAAAGTTTTACTTTCAGAAATCCAAATTCTACAAAAGGTCAGTATATATAGATACCCTATTTAGGAATCACCATTGAATACATCAAACAGAAAGCAGCCCCTCGTGGGCTGCTCTCGTTTATCAACTTATTAGCCAAACCTGGGGATTTCGCTTAGCCACTCATACCGTTTTTCTGTAAAGTGTACCCTACAGCAATAATGCTGGAGGCCGTTGGTCACGACTAAAATGGAGGCCCTTTGAGTCAGGTTGTATGCTGATATCTGTTCAAAGGTATCCTGGGTAATTTTTACAGTGGGAGCTTTACACTCCATCAGCAGATGAGGCGCCCCTTCTCTATTATACACCAGAACATCAAACCTTCTGGCCATACCGTTCACCTTTTGGCCTCCTTCAGTCCGTACCAATGCACTAGGATAGTCCAGAGTACTCGTAAGGAAGTGGAGAGCATGTTGCCGCACCCACTCCTCGGGGGTGAGAACCAACCATTTCTTCCGAGCAGGATCAAAAATCTTGATTTGGTCACCATCTTCTCGCAATCTGACTTCTACTGGCGGAAAAGCCAGTTGGGGAAATTTCTCTTCCAGTAACTGCATGGCAAGCAAAGGTATTTGTATTTTTTCTACCTTCGATGCCCATGTTTGAATTCCTCTTGCCCATTGCCCCCTACGTAGCTATCTCCGTTGTAATAGCTATTTTTTTGGCAATATATATGGGTTGGTTACGCCCAGTAGCCGCTTTTTTAGTTGGTACTATTTTCTTGATGATTTTAGGAATCATTACTCCCGAAGAATTACTAGGCGGATTTTCCAACCCCAGCATTGCTTCCATTGTACTTCTCATTCTGCTTAGCACCGGCTTCCGCAAAAATTTCAACCTAGAGGGCCTGTTTAATCGATTGATGGGCACAGCTCATACCTATCGCCAATTCCTACTTAGGATGATGGTACAGGTGTCTGTATTATCTTCCTTCATCAACAACACGCCAGTTACAACCTTCATGGTCCCCTATGTATTTGATTGGGCCAAACGAAGAAATATCAGTCCCAGTAAGCTACTTATTCCCCTTAGCTTCGCTACCATCCTCGGGGGCATGATCACCATCATCGGTACTAGTACCACCTTGGTCCTAAATGGGTTTATGGTAGACTTTCAGCTACCCGGCCTAGAAAGTAGGTACTTTCTGTTGATTGGTGGGGCGGTAACCGTGGTGGGCATCCTCTTCCTATGGAGCATCGGACACCGCTTACTCCCAGACAATCAAGACCTTAAGGATGAATTCAACCAAAACCAAAATGAGTACCTTGCCGAAACGGTGATAGCCTCAGGTTCTCAGCTTATTGGTAAAAACATTCAGGAAGCAGGGCTTCGTAACTTACCCGGGGTATACTTAGCGGAGATATTGCGTGAGGGCAAGCTGATATCTCCTATACCTCCGGAAGAAATCATTCAAGCACATGACAGCCTGATATTTGCAGGGGAGACCTCGCACATTATAGAATTAGTACGGAGAGTTCCTGGTCTATCCCTTCCCAAGATAGCATCGAGGCTTGCCCAGGAGGAATCACAGACTGCAGAGGTAGTGGTAGCAAGTAACTCGAGTATGATTGGTCGCCGGGTAAAGGATACCGATTTCCGGAACCGATATGATGCGGCCATCGTAGCCATTAACCGAGGCGGAGAAAGGCTACAAGGTAAAATTGGAGAGATAAGACTGGCTCCTGGTGATGTACTGCTATTATTGGTAGGCAATGCCTTTCAAACTAAAATTGAGGTTTTCCGAGACTTGATTGTGGTCTCTGCGCCAGAAAACTGGAAACGGCCCAGCATGCGTAAGGCATACGCACTGGCGGGCGTAGCCGGATTGGCCGTAGTTCTTCTTTTCCTAGGGGTATTCTCTCTATTCACCTCACTCATGATCATTTTCTCTGTTATGGGGCTTATGCAAATGATCACCATCCAGGACATAAAGCGGGAGTTGGATTTCAATCTCATAGGAGTTTTGGTCCTTTCACTGGCACTAGGCCAAGCCATAGCCAATACCGGAGCGGCTGATTTGATAGCCAATGTAATCATCAAGGGAGTAGCACGCTGGGGGCCTATTGCTCTGCTGCTTAGCGTTCTACTTCTTACCACAGTGCTCACCTCCTTTGTCACCAATGTAGCAGCTGTTTCCATTACCTTTCCCATTGTGTATAGCTTGTGCGCAGAGCAAGGGCTGGAGTTCTTGCCCTTCTTATTGGCCATTGCCTTTGGTTCGTCAGCGGCCTTCTTGACCCCCATTGGTTACCAAACCAACCTAATCGTTTATGGCCCTGGGGGATATTCTTACCGAGACTTCTTCCGCATTGGTTTCCCCATGACCATACTTTACCTTACGGTGGTAGTACTCAGCCTGATTTCTCTTTTCCCATCTACTTTTAGCTAGTGGTCAGCGCTTGCCTCACTCTGGGGAATTTCACGCGAATGAGAAAAAACATTCCCAGCACAAAGTAAACCCCTAATACCATCGCACTATTTCTCATACTACCCGTTAATTGTTCGATTAAACCGTAAGAGAAAGTACCTACCACCGTAGCTATCTTTTCAGACACATCATAGAAGCTAAAGTAACTGGCATAGTCATCAGTGTTTTCAGGAATAAGCTTGCTAAAGCTAGAACGTGATAGAGACTGTAAACCTCCCATAACTAAACCTACGGTGACAGCAAGGAAATAAAAATCATTGCTGGTGTACACCAAAAACGTTGCGGAAAAGCAGATTCCTATCCAAATGATAAGTTGAACATATAGGGCTGGTTTATTCCCTCTCCTTCCTGACATCCAAGCAAACAAGTAGGAACCAGCAATGGCCACCGCCTGTAGAATCAAGATGGTGACAATCAAATTGTTATCCTCCATATGGATTTCGGTTTTACCGAAGATCGTAGCCATATACATGGTAGTTTGAATTCCCATGCTGTACAGGAAAAAGGAGAGCAAAAAGTACCGCATATACGGTAAGTGACGTAGGTTACGGTAAACTCCCAGCAGCTCACGGTAGCCCTTGGTCATATTTTCCCTGAGGGTCCCCCCTACCGGACTTCCTTTCGGCAATCTGCGAAAGCTTAACTGGGCAAATCCTATCCACCATACACCTACCATTAGAAAGGCTAACTTGGATGCAAGTCCTTTGGTAATGCCAAATGTTTCTGGGGTAGTGAGTAACGCTAAGTTGAGTATCAATAAAATCAAACTGCCTACGTAGCCCAGCGAGAATCCTTTCGCGCTGAGCATGTCATATTTATCTTCTGTAGCGATTTCGGGTAAGAAAGCATTGTAAAACACAAGACTTCCTGTATATCCTATGCTAGCCAACACAGACATGAATATGCCGTATTCCACATTGCTACCGTCAAAGAAGAATAGGGCAATGCAAGAAATACCACCTAATAAGGTAAAGGCTTCCATGAATCGTTTTTTGGTTCCTCTATAATCGGCGATACCAGAAAGCAGAGGAATAATCAAAGCCACAACCAAGAAGGAAAACGCCCATGACCAAGAATACAAGACTGTATTCTTGATAGTAAACCCTAAAAAAGGAATCATGTCTGACCCATGATAGCCGGAAGTCACATTGGCGTAGTAGATAGGAAAAATGGTAGATTTAATGACCAAAGCATATACCGAGTTGGCCCAGTCATACATACACCATGCATTCAATACCTTCGGTTGGTTTAGCGATTTTTCCATCGACTGCTTACTATGATTATAAAAAATTGGACTGCGCAAATTAGTATTTCGCGCGAACTTCCACCGGTTCGTACCCTTTTCTTAGGATTAGTTATCTCCTTCTTTCCTTTTACCCAAGGTTTATTGCTATGGCTTTAACCTCTAGTATCCAGCCACTTATCGATTATTTTCAAGCACGGTTGCCTCTTTCTGAGTATGATCAGTCTCTACTCGGTAAAGTGCTAAAGGCTAAGCGGTTTTTGAAAGGCGACCACCTTTTGATGGCAGGTGATACCGCCCTTGCCTTTTGGTTTTGCACCAAAGGCTGGATACGTATGTACTATAGCAAGGGGGGAAATGACCGAACTACCTACTTTTACACTCAGGGCGAGTTTGTAAGTGCCTACGATAGTTTCATCCACCAAAGGCCTGCACTGATGTATTTTCAAGCGCTTACAGATGTAGAGGTATTGGAGATAAGTTCCGGTGCCGCGGAGCAGCTTCTGAGCGGCTCTAAGACTTTCGAGGCCCTAGCCCGAATCGGGATGGAGGAAGAGATGGTTGTCAATCAACACATAATTGCATCCTTGCTTACCCAAACACCCGAAGAACGGTACATGGCACTGCTAGAAGATCAGCCTTCTATTTTCCAAACCATCCCTCAACACTACATCGCCTCTTTTCTAGGGGTGCAACCAGAATCTCTTAGTCGAATAAAACGAAGAGCGCAACAGCGAAGAACTTAACCGAAGTCAAGGCGCGGAAAAAATACCAGCAAGACCTTTACTCAAAAGGTCAAAAAATGAAAAAGGTATATCTTGTTCTAGCCATTATTGGCTTTGCACTCCCCAACTATTTTGTTTTTTGGGAATCGGTAGAAACTGGCAACATCTTACTGTATACCCATATCTCCGCCACTTTGGCCGGCATGTTTGCCAACCGAATCAGCTCCATATTCATGATCGATCTCCTGATAGTGGTCTTCATCTTCATAATTTGGACCTACCAAGAGAGTAAATCCTTTGGCATAAAGGGGATTGGCTGGCTATGGTTCGCCACTTTTCTGTTAGGTTTAAGTGGTGGGTTCCCTATGTTCCTGTACTTGAGGGAGAAAAAGCTTAATGAATCTTCATCAAGCTCTTCTGACTAAGATTTGTACACTTTATTCAGACGGAATGCCAAAACAGTATCCCACGTCATCCTGCGAAAACGGTATTCATTGGACCAGTCTCCCCAAGGATCTTCCACCTCGCGGTATATATGCTGAATTTGGTATCCCAGACCTGTCCGAATGTACATCCATATCCATGGCAGTTCCCATTGGAAACCTGTTTGTATATGGCCAAAGGCTCTTGGTTTCTCACCTTCCATCCAAACAGTCCCCCTCCACCAATCAAACTCTAATGACCGTTGGCTACCCAAAGTAGCAGCACAGTAAAGCGTTTTATTATTAAAGACGTTGAAATTCCTCTGTACGCGCACCCCATATCGAATAGGCTCAACCCCAACGGGGTATCGGGTATAGCTGGATTGCAAACCTACCATCCACTTATCGTTCAATTGGTAGTGAATACCCAAATCCGCTTGGCCAGCATAGGTTACTTCCGGGTCGCCTCCGCCCGCCATTCCTGTAAGAAGACTAAAGCCAGTAGAAATAGACCAAGGGCTAGGGACTATTTTATACACTAGGGTATCCCCTAAATCCGCTGATTGCCCATAGCCCTGAAAATGAAAAAGCAGGGCTGCTAGCCCTGCCACCATCCAACTTGCTTTCATAATCAAGGAGTAGCTATGTGACTCAACTCCCGGATATTTGAAGGGTCAGAATAATCATACTGATAAAGGCCATCTTCGCCTACCATTAGCAACACCTCGCCTAGGGGAATTACATCCCAGGCATGTACATTCCGGTACCGCTTTGTCATCCGGTCTCCAATGCTATTGTAGTCGCTTGCATCAAATACCTTGAGGCCATTATCTCCTTCACAGATGAATAACGTTTCACCATCAATCCCTAAACCATATGGCCCATCCATAGAATGGGTCGCTACTTCAATGGGTGATCTTGGATTGGATATATCCACCACACCTAATAAGTCTTCTCCTTGTCCGCAGAAATTACCGGAGCGGATGGTATAGTATGCATAGTTGCCTTGCACCACTACGGGGTCGCAAGCCTCCATGTGACTGATCACTGAGAGATATTCTGGATTATCAGGATCGGCTAATGAATGGATGATCATACCCGTTGTGGTACCAAAGAAGAGCATGTTCTGAGCGGGAAATATTGTCTCTACTCCCCAGCCAATAGATACCTCATTGGTCCGTTGGGGGTTGGTAGGATTATTCAAGCTTACGATGTGCAGGCTATTATTGTCTACCGCATACAAACGATTGGCAGCAAGAGTAAACCGGGCCATGGAACCGCCTTGTCCGCCACCTCCATTATTGGCTCCGGGAGAGACTGCTGCTTCCATATCAGCAGCAGCAAACAGGACTGATTCGCCTCGACGCCACGGTATAAAATTACCTTGATCACAAACTCCAGATTCGGACATTTCCACTTCGTTATATCCGGTGATAATCAAATCATCTTCTTCACTATACCACCCGAAAAGGCCATTGCCCAAGGGATAGCTATAGGAAGGATATAGATTTTCCATTCTACCGATTTGAACTGGGGCCTGCCAATTGGCAACGCTAAAGGAAACCAGATCGATATAGCTGTCAGCATATAGCACATCATTGTGTACGGCCATATCTACATTGCCAGGGATACTCAAGAAACCAATTACGGTAGGATTCGCAGGGTCTTGATTATCATAGATGTGGATCCCCTCTCCCACCTCATTGATCAGCAACATATTCTGGTAGTAATACATCTTTCCAGGATTCTCCAATTCTCTAGGAGACTCCATGGTGAGGGTTTCCGATCTTACATCGGAGAGCAAAGCATACTGAGGTTGCAGGTCAACCCAATTAAACACACAATCGTCAGTACAGCCACTAAGTAGCAATACAGAAACTATGGCAAGCGCTTTGAACGGTATGGGCATACCAATTCTAGTCTGCTTGAAAAGCAAAGAAATCATGGTTTGGAAATAGTTGTTGTGGTGTTCTAAATTTCTACTGGACGTGGTACTTCAACCGGAACCCTAGATCGAAAAACGAAGGGGTGCCAGAAAAAACTTCTCCATCCTTGGCAATGGAATTAATTGCCTGTCGGACAGTCGGCTGCACAGAAACACTCCAGTGATCGGAAAGCTGATAACTCACGTCCGTCCCAATAACCCCGCTTACTACCACTGGCTGATAAGGAGAACTCGGATCGTTGGCATTGACAATCAGATTCTCGTGTGAGAAAATCTCAGATACTACTGTATTCCGCAAGAATACGTCTGCACTAACTCCTCCTAGTAACCAAACTTGTACTTTCTTATCCAGAGCTAAATACCCCATTTGTACGGGTACAGATACAAATTGAAAGTTTTCCGTCACTTGGTAGGGGTCTACTTCCGATTGATCGTTCTGATTATTGAAAGACTCTCGCACCATTTGGTATGTACTGGCGGTAGTAGGCAAGGCGGCATTACTACCGGGTATTTGCAAGGAGAAACTAATCTCACTTTCCCCTTTCACTTGGTAGTTACCTATGCCTGCCCCGGTGTAGAGCATCCAACGTTGGGCCACTGGTATTCCTACTTGAACTCCTGCAGAGATACTTCCTGCCCCGGACATATTCTGCTCAAGGGATTCTACTGCTTCTGAGGTTCCATCAGCCACAAAGCCAAAAGATTGAGTGAGTTCGGGTCCCGAATTGAGCAAATTCTGGTAATTAGGATTAAAACTACCCCCATTCATGGCCAAAGATGCAAAAGGGCCACTAGGAGTAGACGATCTGCTAACAGAGGTATTGCGGCCAGGTCGCTTTACGTACGAAGGATCAAGATAGATCATTCGTTCTTCCATTGGCTGGCTGTGCTGTGCCATCACAGGTTCTGTACGAGACAAGGGATTCAACAAAAGGGCTGAACGCTCGATATCTTCTTCTGAACTTACGAGCACCATTTTAGGCTCAAAAGCCATGGTTTGAGGCAAACGGCTCTCACCGGACCCCAGAATGGTATTTTCTTCCAGTCTGGAAATTTCCTCATTTCCACCATCCAAGGAAGCCATCAACGTGGGAACTCCCACCTCATCCATTATGGTATTAGGCGCTGTAAATGAACCTTCGCACAAGCCTTTTCCAGAAGGATCCTTGTGAGAAGAAACGGTTGAGGCTAAGGAACGATATGATTCCTGAGGATTAAAAAAGTCAGCCTCTGTGGGCTTATCACCAACATCAGCCAGAGTAGATGTATTTTCAAAGGTCCCTTTGTATAAGTCACGCCCACCTAGTAACAATAGCAAGGCAATCGCAGCAGCGGCCACATACTGGTATCTCCGCATTTTGCGCTTGTAAAGAACTGCTTCATCTTGCGCTAAGGTAGACTCCACCTTATCCCAAACATCTGCTGAGGGGGCTACTTCAGCCTCATCAAAGATATTGGCCATGGCTGAAGCAGTAGCCCCGCCCGCCAAGGATTGATGTATGTTATCCCAAACCTGAGGGCCAGGAGCTTGTTCAGCACCTTCAAACGCCTCCTGCCAGGCCTGAGCGAATGAATCTCGATGATTACTGTACTCCTTCATACTGAACGGTTCCCAACTTTTCTAATTTCGCTCGTAATAATTCTTTCGCACGAGCGTATTGCGATTTTGAGGTCCCCACCGTAATTCCCAGTTGCTCTGCGATGTCTTTGTGAGGGAAACCTTCAATGGCATACAGGTTGAAAATCACCTGACACCCAGTAGGCAATTCTTGAATCAGGTCTAAAAGTTCCTGATAATGAACATTGCTGAGTGTAAGTTCCTTTTCAGCCATTCCGTGTAACTCTTGCACGTCTACCATCGGGTAGAGATATAGCTTGCTGCGATTATGGTTGAGAGCAGTATTGACTACAATACGTTTTATCCAATAGTACAAGGAGGAATCCTTTCGGAAGTCCTTGATAGAACGGAAAACCTTGATAAATGCTTCCTGAATGATGTCTTCGGCTTCTAGGGTAGATTTAGAATAGCGAAGGGCAACCACCATCATTTTTTTCGAATAAAGATCGTACAACGCCCGCTGAGACTTGCGGTCTCCTTTGGCGCAGCCAGAGATCAATTCTTCATCGGTTGAACTCATAGTTCCGTGGTTCGGGTTGTGGGCCATGTATTCTACATTCCTCTGGGAATGTGCTTGTTAGACACCAATTCCCTATAAATGGTTGCTTACACAATAAAAATACGGGGAATTTGAGGAACTTTTCTACCGAGCAGGCTTGACATCGGTGGTGAAAACATAACAACCGAAAGAAAAACCTGGCGGTTGCGATAAACATCAATAGGAAGAAAACAAGGTCTTAATTATTGGAAGCCGCAAAAAAGTAGACTTCTACTCTCCGGTTGGCTCTCCGACCGAAGGAGTCTGAATTGGGCACCGCAGGATCAGATTCCCCTTTCAAAAGCACTGTATAAGAGGTAGGAGTATATTTGGAGTCCTCCATATATTTCAGGACGGCCTTTGCTCTACGATTCGACAACCACAAGTTATAATCTTCATCTCCTTCATCATCTGTATGCGCTTCGATAATTAATGTTAATTCGGGTCGGCTTTTCCACTCATTTAGCATCTTATTTAAAGTACTCTTCCCTTCGTCAGTCAATACAGAGGAGTTAGAAGCAAAATAAACAGCCCGGGCGGTAGGCATAGGGGCATTGTTGCTCGGAGCATAAAGCGAGGGAGTCTGATCTACAGGATTCGCATATAGGCTGTTGGATGGGGATGCAGTTGTTTGTCCAGAGGAGGTATTATTGGTTGGTTCTTCTACACCGTTGTTGGCGGCAACCTTCATAATAGGGTCGATAGTCCCCACTGCAGTTTCACCATCATTATTCGTCACAGGAGTCGTTTCACTACCGGAATTAGCCGCTGCCATAGTATTTTCTTGCTCAGCACTGTTCGTGTTGGAAGCAACAACAGGACTCTCATCAGGTACAACTACCTCAGAAGGAGGTTCTACAGGAGCACTAGATGTATTTCCATTATCAGCCACTGAGGTTTCAGAGGACACAGGATCTACCGTAGTATCAGTAGTGTCAGAGGCTATCTGCCAGTTTGAGGGCAGATTAATTGGGGAAATCTCCACCGTACGGATGGTAGTATTTATTTCGCCTAACTCATTGGTGGTTGTAGCCGGTCCCGCGGCTATCACTTCATCCAAAACGGGTTCAGACCCAGGGATAAACTCTTCCCCAGTTTGCCTCAAACTAAATATGTCTGCAAAATCTCTACCTGGCAGTTTCGAACAAAAGATGGCCTCACCATCCTCTCTTTGAAAATAGTAGGCATCGTACCCGTAAGTATTTACTTCAGGCCCTAGATTGACAGGTTCCGACCATTCGGTCCAGGTGGTAGTATCCAATCGATCCACAAAGAAAATATCGAAATCTCCTGAGCCACCAAGACCATTGCTAGCAAAATAAAGCCGCTTCCCATCTGGAGTCAAAAAAGGAGAGATTTCGCTGCCATCCGAATTAGGCTTTTCACCTACACTCGTTAAAATGGAATATCTTCCTTTATCGTCTTTCTCCAGTATGTACAAGTCTTCTTTCCCATAGGTGGTTGCGTGTGACATGGAAACCACAATGACCCCCAGATTGTCATCAACGTATGCATCATAGGTTTGCTCTTCGGCCCGAAATTCTCGCAGTTTGAGGTCTCTAGGTCTTCCGATCCTCTGACCATTTACCACGGCCTGCGAAATGGCCAAGCGAGGGGTAAGTCGAAACTTATAGCTATTTAGAAGGTAATAGATTGATCCACTGGCATTAACCCCTACCAGAGCATTATTAAATTCGTCGTTCAAGTTACCCAGATCGTTGCTAGGCTCGGTCCAGGTGCCGTCTTCATTACGTACAGCAAACCAAATATCTGCGGCACCAAATCCACCTTCGTTTTGTTCGTGGAACAAACGTCCAAAAAAGAGGGTATCACCAAACCAGATGGGTTTGGACTCTTCCGCCATGGAATTGATCCCTCCCGATAGGGGTTGCACTTCATACAAAGGGCGATAACGCTGTGCTGTGGTGGTAGCTGCTGATAAGAGGATCAGAACCACCGTCACCGTAAGATTCCAAGGTTTCGTAACCATAGTCTGCCGCATCATTACCAAAAATAGGGTGGTTTGTAGAGTCTATTATTCAAAGTGAGTCCTAGCACTACTTCATGTGATCCAAAGAGGTATTGCGAGGCGGTCACCGTTGGAATAATATAGTCAAAAGAGTAGGCTACCGTGAACCGATAATCTGACAAAAGCCCAATGTATCCGGTGATAGCTCCTTCATTCCGATATCCTACGCCAAAGGTAAGTGCATCATGATATTGTAATTTCACTCCTCCGGTGTAGGTAAAACCTAAGTCGGGACTTTGGTTTACCACCCCGCTTAATTGCAACTCAAAATCTGGGGTGATGAGAAATTGCACTCCCAGCTGGCCGGTATGCGTAAAATAATTGATTGCTGTGGCAGAGGAATCCCCCTCGGTGGCATTAAAAAATGTGCCGCGTAGAAGTTGGTTCATGGCGTACCCTACATAGAAGTTGGGGTGGTACACATTGATTCCTGCATTCAAATCTGCCGAAAAGATGTTCCCTTGGTTATTGACCAGATCCACATAAATAGGATCATTTTCATCAAAAATATTGTATTCGCCGGCCTTAAGTACAGACTGGACTACCCCGGAACTGATACCCAATGAAGCAGAAATTTCCTCCCATATGGGTACGTGCAGTGCATAGGAAAGCAAACCGGTAGTATTCTCATATCCACCGATATCGCGGCGGGAGAAGGTAACTCCTATCCCATGCCGTTGAATAAACCGCTCCTGGTACACAGCATTGGCAAAATTAGCCGCAGCAGAAGGATTACTTATTCGTAGCGATTTGAACGCGGGATTGATTTTTTCCGGAGGGCGAATACTGAAGTTAGCTGCAACAAAATAGTTCTGCGGCTGGCTAGCTCCATTGGTAGTAACATCCCGAGTTAAAGTACTCAGACGTACTCCGGCTTTTAAATCCAGGTAATCTTCAATACCCGTAAACGATGGATTAATCGCGTGTGGGATCAGATAATACTGCGCAAAATGTGAGAGTTTTTGCCCTTTTGCTAAATGGGAACTTCCCAATAAAACACCGACACTCAAAATCCCTACAATCCTAAACCAAAACCTCATATCGTAATTGGGCTGCCCGAAGGGCTAGTTGTGCGTTATGATGAGAAGTTAATCAAATTGGCAGGAGACAATGCAAAAACGAACAGGGACAAATCACCACCAATCCTACACTACCCTCCTATCACAAACATACGATTTTAGAGGCTTTGGGTAGAGCGCAAGAAGGCTAAAATGAGTAGTTGAGAGCGATTTTCACTGTTTTCAGGGAGGTGACATGAGGGATACACCTCCCTGAAACGTGTTTTTTCTAAGCAAATACTTACACCCCCACTTCGAGGGTATTTATTTTTTTCAAAAATTTGAGGAGGAAGACGTAGTCGTGTCTTCAAAGGAAATCCGTACACAACGGTTTTTCGGATTTGAACCTGGTTGATCATGGGATACTACAGGCTCATTTTCTCCCAAGCCTTCTATTTGGTATTCATACCCTACAGAAAACCCTTTCTCTTTTAGGAATTCCCAAACTGCCTCGGCTCGGTTTAAGGAAAGCTCCTCGTTATATCCAGCCTCACCGATCTGGCAAGCGTGCCCCTCTAGAACTAAAGTGAGATCTTTTACTTGCTCCCATTCCTGCATCACCCTTTCCAATTTGGCTATCGCTTCATTAGAGAGATTATAAGAATCTAACTCAAAATATACGGTAGTACTGCCAGGCATAACACGTGGGGCAGGTTCTGGCTCTGGGGCCGGCTCCGGCTCGGGGGTAGGTTCCGGTTCAGGAGTAGGTGCTGGCTCTGGGGCAGGTTCCGGTTCGGGGGTTGGCTCAGGTTCGGGTTCTGGCTCTGGGGTGGGCTCTACCACGGGTTCGGGCATTGCATCTGGAATAAACTTACCTTCGTAGATGTCTGCCAGGGTTGCATCACCGCGATTGGAAGAGAAATACAATGTCCCATCGTTGCTCTCGTAGTAATATGCATCAAAGCTTTCTGAATTAACCGGGGCACCTAAATTCACCGGATCCGACCAATTGGTCCAAGTAGAGTCCAGACGCTCCGAGAAAAATATATCAGCATCACCCAACCCTCCATGGCCGTTACTGGTAAAGTATAGCCGCTTACCATCAGAACTCAAAAATGGGGCAATCTCATACCCTTCCGTATTGATTTTATCTCCTAAGTTGGTCAGCTCGGTGTATTTACCTTTTTCGTTCTTCTGAAGAATGTAAATATCCTCATTGCCGCGAGTGTCCTGATAGTTCATGGCTACTATGATGACCCCAGAGTTGTCTTCTACATAGGCATCATAAAACAGGTTTTCAGGAAACAGTCGCCGGATTTTTAGGTCATCAGGATCAGAATATTCGCCCTCCTCGTCTACACTAACGGTAGCAATGGAGATTTTAGGAGTCACACGAAAGCGATAGCTATTGAGCAGGTACCACTCAGAACCGGCTGAGTTGGTACCCAACAAGGCGTTATTGAAAACATCGTTCAAATCGCCCAACTCATTTGTCGCTTCACTCCAACCACCGGTAGTATGCTTTGACATCCAGATATCCTGACCAGAAAGACGTCCACCAATGTTTTCATGATGAAGGGTTCGGACAAAATAGAGATCGCCATCCACCAGCACTGGCTTGCTCTCCTCGGCTTCTTCAGAATTCACCGAACCCGGCAATTTATTCACTTCATATGAGCCATTAATTTGTCCCCACATCAAGGACGGGAGGCTAATTGCGGCTAGGGTGTATAGTAAAAATGTACGCATAGTGTTTAGTTTACCAGAAGTTGGTGGGCTTTAGAAATTTGTTCAGCAAGCGATAGCCCAAGATGATTTCATGAGCCCCTGTAGTATACTCTCTTATACTCCCATTCAGAATATAATCGTAGGAATAACCTGCTGTCAATCTTGCTCCTAATACCAGTCCTAGGTATCCTGTAATGGCTTGCTCGCTTCGGTAGCCAAGGCCAAGGGTAATGAGTTCTTGGTATTGCACTTTCCCTGCTGCCACGTAGGTGAGTCCTAAATCGGGGTTTATGTTGGCTACCCCACTCAGTTGTAGTTGATAGTCCCCGGTGTTGTTAGGGCTAAACTGAACGCCCCCCTGAATAGTGTGTGTGATATAACTAATGACTGATCCCTGATCGGCTGCACTACCGGAGATGGCACCACTCGCTATTTGGTTCATGGCATAACCAACGTACACATTCGGATTATACAAGGTCAGCCCTGCATTCAAGTCTAGGGTATTGAAGGTACCGCCATTGGTGGAGAGTCCCATGAAGATGGGATCACTGCCATCGATCACAATGAAGTCACCAGGTCTGATTCGTTCCTGAGTCCAACCGGATGAAATACCCAAAGCACCGACCCAATTGCCAAACAAGGGCTGGTGGTACGCATAGGAAGCCAAGGCCAAGGTGTTCTCGTAAATGCCCACTTCTCTTCGGGCAAAGGTGAGACCAACACCGTGTCGAGGTCTCGGCTTGGTACTCTCTTGAATGGCTGGAATCAAGGATGAAGGATCGCTGATTCGTAGCGCATTGGCGGCAGGATTCCCCTTCTCTGGCGCGTGAATACTGTGGTTGGCCGCCAAAAAGTAATTGTTCGGAACCTGAGTTTCATCCAAGCTTGCAGGCAAGGTGCTGAAGCGAAAACCCGCCTTCAAATCCAGGTAGTCCTCAATCCCGGTGAAGGCGGGATTGAGAGTATGGGGCATCAAATGGTACTGGCCGAAGTGGGACAGTTTCTGTGCCGCCGCAGGACCGCACATCAGGATGGCCAAGGCCAGAAGTGAAATATACTTTTTCATGATCAGTGCTTATGGTCTAAGTTTTTTTATCGGTTTAAGCTACGACGTAGGTTCACGGTACCCTGGACGCGTTCCGTGTTGCCATTCTGGCTGAATATCATCACGTAACTGTAGGGTCCGTCCTCTACGGGAACTCCATTCAGATTTCCATCCCAGTATTCAATAGCATCACCGCTACTAAGTTCGTACACTACCGTTTTGGTATCAGGATCGAAGGCTACGATTCGGAAGCTATCATATAGCTCCACATTCAGGATCTCCCAGGTATCATTTACTCCATCATCGTTCGGTGAAAAGAGGTTTGGAATGAAAGGCTGAATGACTTCACCCGAAACCACCGTCAACGTAAAGGTGGTACTAGCCGTCAACTCACCATCAGATACCGTAACTGTGATCTCAGCCTCACCATCGTTGGCAGGAGTCAAAGTCATCGTGCGATCACCTCCTGTACCCGCGAAGGATATCAAGGTTTGGTCAATGACAATGATGTTATCACTGGAAGCGCTCACGGTAAGTCCATCCAGATCACCATCTACATCGCCAATGGACACCACGATACCCGAGATAGGAGTATCTGGCTCCCCTTCTCTATCTGATATAGCGGCAATGGTAGGTGCATCGTTCACCGGAGTCACGGTGATGGTGTAGTTAGCATCACTCGCTGCAAAGGTGCCGACACCTTCTGCATTCCAAGTAAAGCTGTCCTCTCCGTTGTAATCGGCATTCGGCACATACGCTAAACCATCCAAGTCTGGTGCATCAATCACATCTCCAGCGCTGAGGGTAGTACCACTAACCTGCAGCGTACCGTTGCTGGGCAGGGTAGAAATCCGAACGGTATTGAGAGGATCTCCAGATATCAAGGTGAACGCTCCTACAAATTGGGCTTGCGAAAGGGCAAGTGTTCCATCCTCCTCTACCGTACCCGTAAGATCAGTCAGCGTAGGTTCGGTCACGGCTTCGGTGGTGAATGAAACCGTGTTGCCTACGATGTCACCGCCAGTGCCGTTGTTTACGATTACCCGCGCGAAGTAGGTGGTTTCAAAGTCCAGATTAGCAGCCTCAGCAGTCACAGCCACATCCGTTGCTCCCGTTACTGGGGATTCTGCCGCTGTAAGCGTAGTAGCATCGGTAAACTGATCGTTATCGGCTAGCTCGAAGGTCACCGTCATGGAAGCGCCTTGCGCATTTACCGTTGCATTGAGGGTTGCACTGTTGAAGGTGATATCCGTAGTGGCATCGGTAGTAGCTGTAGGTATGGTCAGCTTAGTGGCAGTAGCCGTCTGGGTACCTCCTACGTTGTTGTTGGCGTCCGTCAGCACCACCGAAAGCGTGAGTGTGCCGTCACCCAAACCAGTGCCATCTAGCCCTGTCAGGGTCAAATCGCTAGAAGTCATCGTGCCTGTACCTGTAAGATCATCCCCACCACCACTGCTGGAGATGGTGTAAGCATAGGTAGCGTCTGCTTCACCACCGGAGATTACGAATCCTACGTTATTGCTATTGCTAGCATCGTAGGCCGTAGGATCGAAGGCTACCGTAAATCCTGTAGGTCCGGTGCGGTCCATCTCCACTTCATCCGTTTGAGCTGTACTCACATTGCCTAAGGCATCTTCTAAGGTCACTGACAAAGTCAGGGTTCCATCGGTTAGACTGCTTACGTCTACACCAGTGATTTGGTCGGTCGCAGTACTGATGGTTCCAGAAGCTTCGGTGGTAGAACCAGCAGCCTCATCGGTGATGGTGTATCGGTAGGTGGTTCCCACTTCTGCACCCGCAAAGGTGAAGCTCAAAGCGTCGTCATTGGTCGCCGTTATCACTGCTTGGTCAATGCTAACGGTAAAGCCAGTAGGAGCCGTCTGGTCGCTTACGATGGTCAGTGTATTGGATACTGTATTTCCATTTCCAAACAAGTCGTCTACGGCATCGGCGGCCAGGGCAGCCGTTAAGGTACCGTCAGCGTCGGCCGACAAATCGAAGGTGAAGGTGATGCTATCCGTAGTAACCAGGTTAGATCCTGTACCTCCGGTTAAGGTTACATCCGTCAGCGTGAATCCGGTTACGGCCTCCGTGAAGGTTACGGTAACTGCAATAGGATCGGAAGAGGTGCTATCGATACCACCAGCGCTCAAGGTGACTCCTGGATCTGTGGCATCATCATCGTTGATGGTACCAATACCAGTAGCGTCACTCAGCGATACATTCAGGCCTCCCGCTGAGATATTGCTCAGTACAACTTTGAGCAGCTCGTTGAATTCCTCGGTATTGTCGCCGTTAGCTGATACGGAGATGGCTTCTGTTTCACCATCCGTACCATCAAAAGTGATAGTGCCCGAATTAGCCACGTAGTCATTGCCAGCAGTGGTAGCCGTGCTATCCGCCGTGGCAAAGTCAACGCTTACACTCTGGTCTACCTCTCCTGTAAGGGTTACGGTGAAGGCAAGCGCGGCGGTACCGTC
>DMST01000197.1:73027-73234 GCA_003454975.1 Cytophagales bacterium
GCGGCGGTACCGTCGTCTCCTTCCGTTACACTTACATCGTCAATCGCGAGGGTAGCGGCATCGTCGTTGGTGATAGTCACCGTAGCATCATCCGTAATATCTATGTTGCTCGCATCTACCGTAGGCACCGTCAGGTTGCTCAGGCTCGCCGTTAAGGTTTCATCGGCCTCTACCTTCGCATCTGCGCCTAGCGTGATGCTCACCGTC
>DMST01000197.1:73283-77490 GCA_003454975.1 Cytophagales bacterium
TCTCGGTTTCACCTGCCGTACCTGCAAAGGTCACCGTTTCAGCAGCTACTGCGGTATAATCGCTATCTGCTGTAGTGGCGGTACCGTCAGCGGTACTTACATCTACCGTAAATCCGCCGTCTACCGCATTGTCCAGGGTAAGAGTGAGTGTAGCCGTGCCGTCATTCTCATTCACCGCTACATCCGCCACGGTTACCGTAGCCGCATCGTTATCGGTCAGTGTCGCATCTCCTGTCGTGTCTCCGATAACCACATCTGTCCCCGTGGGGTTGGACAGTTCTACGGTGAAGGCTTCGTCCAATTCTACATCCGTGTCACCATTGATGGTTACATCCACCGTTTGCTCATCCTCGCCAGCATTGAAGGTCACGGTAGTGCTCAGGGCAACAAAATCCTCTCCGGCGGTAGCTGTACCGTCCACTGTTGCCACATCTACGGTGATGGTGCTAATGGCCGGTTGGGTCAGGCTTACCGTGAAGGTCATGGTAGAGGTACCTGCATCGCCTTCTGCGATGGTCTGATCATCGATACTCAATACATTGGCATCATCGTTTACGATGGTCAATGTAGCCGAGTCTGTCACGTTGATATCACTTGTCGCTACGGTACCTGCCGTTAGGCCATCCATACTAATAGTCACCAACTCGTTCACCTCCCCTACTGTATCAGAGGTCGGGGTTACCGTGAAGGTCTGTGTCTCATTCGCAGTACCCGCAAAAGTGAGGGTTTGAGAGGTAACCGCAGTATAATCACTGTTGGCAAGGGTTGCCGTACTATCGGACGTACTCACATCTACGGAGAACCCACCATCTACGGCGTTGCTCAGCGTGGCAGTGAAGGTTACATCCCCGTCGTCCTCATTACCACTTTCGTCGGCTATGGTTACGGTAGCTACTTCATCGTTGAGGATGGTCACCGTAGCCCCGTCTGAATCGTCAATATCAGAGGCATCTACCGTAGCCGGCACCACATTGCCCAAGGATACGGTAAGGGTCTCATCAGCTTCTACTACCGCATCGTCGCTCACCATTAGCGTTACATCTTGCGTCTCGTTGAGCGTACCCGCAAAAGTGACCGTCTCTGATACTAAGGCCGTGTAATCAGTACCTGCAGTCGCCGTACCGTCTGCGGTGCTCACGTCAATATCAAAGCTGCCGTCTATATCGCTATCTAAAGACAGGGTCAGTGTAAAGGTCCCGTTCTCGTTCTCCGAGACATCGGCTACCGTTACCGCCGCCAAGTCTTGGTTTAAGATCGTCACCGTAGCCCCGTCCGAATCGTCGATATCAGAGGCATCTACCGTAACCGGCACTACATTGCCTAAGGAGACGGTGAGGGTTTCATCGATCTCCACTACTGCATCGTCGTTGACCGTTAGCGTTACATCTTGAGTCTCGTTGAGCGTACCCGCAAAAGTTACTGTCTCTGATACTAAGGCCGTGTAATCAGTACCTGCAGTCGCTGTACCGTCTGCGGTGCTTACATCAATATCAAAGCTGCCGTCTATATCGCTATCCAAGGACAAGGTTAGTGTAAAGGTCCCGTTCTCATTCTCCGAAACATCGGCTACCGTTACGGCCGCCAAATCTTGGTTTAGAATGGTGACAGTGGCCCCATCAGAATCATCAATGTCTGAAGCATCTACCGTTACAGGCACCACATTGCCTAAGGAGACGGTGAGGGTCTCATCGGCCTCCACTACTGCATCATCGCTCACCGTCAGGGTTACATCCTGCGTCTCGTTGAGCGTGCCCGCAAAAGTTACGGTCTCTGATACCAAGGCGGTGTAATCATCGCCCGCGGTAGCCGTACCATCTGCTGTGTTCACGTCGATATCGAAACTACCGTCTATATCGCTGTCCAAGGATAGGGTCAGCGTAAAGGTTCCGTTCTCGTTCTCCGAAACGTCAGCTACCGTTACCGCAGCCAAGTCCTGGTTTAGAATCGTCACCGTAGCACCGTCAGAATCATCAATATCGGAGGCATCTACCGTGGCAGGCACCACATTGCCTAAGGAGACGGTAAGGGTCTCATCGGCCTCCACTACTGCATCATCACTCACCGTTAGGGTTACATCCTGCGTCTCGTTGAGCGTGCCCGCAAAAGTTACTGTCTCTGATACCAAGGCCGTATAATCAGTACCTGCAGTCGCCGTACCGTCTGCGGTGTTCACATCTATATCAAAGCTGCCGTCTACATCGCTATCCAAGGACAAGGTTAGCGTAAAGGTCCCGTTCTCGTTCTCTGATATATCGGCTACAGTTACCGCAGCTTGATCATCATTAGTGATAGTACCTACACCGGTAGCATCGCCAAGTATTACGTCCGTACCTGTCAGGTTAGACAAGTTCAGGTTAATGGTTTCATCTCCTTCTACCAGTGCATCTCCATTCACGGTCACGTCTACCGTTTTGGTCTGCTCGCCCACACCAAAGGTGAGGGTAGTGGTAGATACCGCTGTATAATCAGTACCGGCCACGGCCGAGCCGTCACTGGTCGCTACATCTACCGTTATGGTACCCAAAGCAGCTTGAGTCAGGCTTACAGTAAAGGTAAGTGTGGCCGTGCCTGCGTCTCCTTCCGTTACCGAAGGATCATCTACTCCCAAGGTATTGTCATCATCATTTAGAATCGTAACGGTACCGGCATCGGTCACATCAATGTCCGAGGTACTCACCGTACCCGCGCTTAGGCCACTCATGCTCAAGGCTATCGTTTCGTTGGTCTCCCCTACTGCATCAGAAGTGGGCGTTACCGTAAAGGTTTCGGTCTCGGCTGCTGTACCTGAGAAGGTAAGGGTCTGATTGGTGACGGGTGTATAATCACCATCCGCAGTCGTGGCGGTACCATCGGCGGTGCTCACGTTTATAGAGAATCCTCCGTCCACGGCGTTGTCTACCTGCACCGTAACGGTGATCGCACCGTTGTCCTCATCACCACTAGCATCCACGAATGTTACCGTGGCTTGGTCCTCGTTCTGGATCGTTACTGTGGCACCGTCCGAATCATCGATATCTGAGGCATCTACCATAGCAGCTACCACATTGCCCAAGGATACCGTAAGGGTCTCATCGACCTCTACTATGGCATCGTTGTTCACGGTCAGCGTTACATCTTGCGTCTCGTTGAGCGTACCCGCAAAAGTAACCGTCTCCGATACTAAGGCCGTGTAATCAGTACCTGCAGTCGCCGTACCGTCTGCGGTGCTCACATCGATATCAAAACTACCGTCTATATCGCTGTCCAAGGACAAGGTTAGCGTAAAGGTCCCGTTCTCATTCTCTGAAACATTGGCTACCGTTACGGCCGCCAAGTCTTGGTTTAGGATCGTCACCGTGGCACCGTCCGAATCATCAATGTCTGAAGCATCTACCGTTACAGGTACCACATTGCCTAAGGAGACGGTGAGGGTCTCATCGGCCTCCACTACGGCATCATCGCTCACCGTCAGGGTTACATCCTGCGTCTCGTTGAGGGTACCTGCAAAAGTAATGGTCTCTGATACCAAGGCGGTGTAATCATCGCCCGCGGTAGCAGTGCCATTGGCTGTACTTACGTCGATATCGAAACTACCGTCTATATCGCTGTCCAAGGATAAGGTCAGCGTAAAGGTGCCGTTCTCGTTCTCCGAAACATCCGCTACCGTAACTGCAGCCAAGTCCTGGTTTAGGATCGTCACCGTGGCACCGTCCGAATCATCGATGTCGGAGGCATCTACCGTAGCAGCCACCACATTGCCTAAAGAAACGCTGAGGGTCTCATCGGCCTCTACTACGGCATCATCGCTCACCGTCAGGGTTACATCCTGCGTCTCGTTGAGCGTACCCGCAAAGGTGACCGTCTCCGACACCAAGGCGGTGTAATCATCACCGGCGGTGGCCGTGCCATCCGCAGTACTTACGTCTATATCAAAGCTGCCGTCTATATCACTGTCCAAGGATAGGGTCAGCGTAAAGGTGCCGTTCTCGTTCTCCGAAACATCCGCTACCGTAACCGCAGCCAAGTCCTGGTTTAGGATGGTTACCGTAGCCCCATCCGCATCGTCGATATCCGAGGCATCTACCGTAGCCGGCACCACATTGCCTAAGGATACGCTGAGAGTCTCATCGGCCTCCACTACTGCATCATCACTCACCGTCAGGGTTACATCCTGCGTCTCGTTGAGCGTGCCCGCAAAAGTAACCGTCTCTGATACCAAGGCCGTATA
>DMST01000034.1:0-266 GCA_003454975.1 Cytophagales bacterium
CTCAGGTGCAAGCGCTCGGCGATGTCTACACTGCTACCGCCTACGGCAATCTCCTTAATGATCTCCAGCTCGCGTTCACTCAGGTTGCTTAGGGCCGCCCCCGCTTCCTTTTTGCCACGGAAGTAGGCCAGCATCTGGTCTTGGATGGGCTGATGGAAATAATTGCCACCGCCCGCCACCTGGGTAATGGCCTCGACCAAGACGTCTTGGGTGGCGTTCTTGAGCACATAGCCCCGCACCCCGTAGCTAAGGGCGGTCCGCAAGGG
>DMST01000034.1:338-1601 GCA_003454975.1 Cytophagales bacterium
TGAGCCCCGCATGCATGGTGAGCATCAATACGGGAATGGTTAGCTGCTGCTCGTGCATCAGCTTCAGTACCCCGGGACCGTCCAGGTGGGGCATGCTGATGTCCAGCAGTACAATATCGATGGGGTGCTGGGCCAGCAGGTGGGGCACCTCATGGCCGTTGGTGGTGCTGTAGGGCACCGTGATGCCATCCTCGGGGCTAAACATGGCCTGGATGCCCGCGATAAATAGCTGATGGTCGTCTACGATCAAGGCCTGTATCATCGGTTCTCCTCCTCCTGTGGTTTGATGGGTACGTCTACATTCACAATGGTGCCCTGCCCCAGGCGGCTATCAATACTCAGCTCACCTTCCAGAGCGGCCACTCGCTCGTGCAGGCTTTGCAAACCCAAGCCCCCCCGGGCTTTTACTTCCTCGGGATCGAAACCTTGGCCGTTGTCTTCCAGCATCAGGTTGACTAGTTCTTCAAATCCCGTGATGACAATACTCAGCTGGGTGGCCTGGGCGTGCTTGAGCACATTGCTCACCAGCTCTTGCACCATCCGGTACAGGCCTATCTCCTGGGCGGCATCCAGCGTTTCGGGTTCAAGGCTGAGGGTAGTGGCTACCGTAAGCCGTCCTGAGGCGTTGAGAGTGCGGGCTAGGGCCTCAATAGCCGAAACCAGGCCAAATTGATCGGCCAGGCCTACGTGCAGGCTGTGGCTCAGGCTACGGATATCCGTGCAGGCTTGGTCTACCATGCCCAGCACGGCCGTATGCTGGGCAGCTTCGGGGATGGGTAGCTTAGCCAGGTTTACCCGTACGGTCGCCAGCAGGCTCCCAAAGTGATCGTGCAGCTCGGTGGCAAGGCGTTTGCGCTCCCGGTCTTGCCCGGTAATGATGGCCTCCAGAGTTTGACTCTCCTGCCGCTGTAGCAGCCCGTCGATCTGCTGGCTGTGCCGCCTCACCGTACGCCGCCGCCGATAGCGAAACAGTAGGATCAGTACCACCACTACCAAGCTAAGCAGCACCAAGCCCACCGCCGCCAGGGCGATGCGGGTTTGCAATATCGTATTTCGTGCTTCGCTGGCCTCCGTTTCAGCCTCCGCCAGCCCGATCTCATAGCTGGCCCGGGCCTCGGCCATGGCCTGCACATTGTTGATACTCAAAATGGAGTCCCGCTGCGCCACAAAGCTTTTGTAATAGTATAGGGCCGAGTCCGTCTGCCCCAGCTGCTCATAGTAGTAGGCCAAGTCTTCTTGCACATCGCGTACCAGGGTGCCCAG
>DMST01000034.1:1645-5052 GCA_003454975.1 Cytophagales bacterium
CGGGCCCGCTGCAGCGCCGGCACCAAATACCCTACCGCTTCTGTTAGGTCTCCTTCTTGCTCCGCCAGCCAAGCCAGCTCCTGCTGAAAGATGATGGCAGAATACTCATATTGGGTATCTACTAACCTACCAATGGCCTCTATAAGCAAAGGTTTGGCTTGCTGAAATTTACCTTTACGGGCATACACCATCCCTATACCTCCTAGTGGATTAGCGGCACTTAGAGGATCATCTTTTCCTGTAAAATGATCAACGCTTTGCTGATAGAAATAAAGGGCACTATCCAGTTGATCCAGGCTGAAATAATATTCGGCCAGGTTATTGAGGAGGTTGCCCTTTACATCTTTTTTTGCGTATTCAACAATTTCCAATGCTTTCCGGGTATACCGAATAGCTTGCGAAAAATCTGATAAACTGTAGTAGACATTTCCCACTTCCGCAAAAAACTCTAATCGTTCGGAGGTGTCTTTTACTAAGGGAAGTATTTCTAACCCTTCTTCTGCATAGAATACGGCTGAATCAATTTCACCAAGCACAACATACTCGTACAAAATAAAAGAGAGGCTATTTAAGATCTTAGTGGTATCACGTAGTGTTTGAGATAATTTATAAGCCCTTAGTTGATAGATTAGTTTTGTTCGTGAATCAACCTCTATATCTGCAAGGTTATTTAATGCTTTTAACTTTAATGTATAAGGGAAGTCGCATTCTTGTAATAGTAAAAGTAGACTATCCTTTTCCAAGTAATAATCTGAGCCCTGGGTATGGGAAGATAAAGCTATCCTCTGTATACCCAGTTCCAGACAAAGTATTATGAAAAAACATCTTACCCTCACAGGTTAACAGATTTAATGCATTATCAGATCACCCGAACTAGCAACTTTCATTATTGGATCACATATCCAATTTTCTTGTATCCCATCCTTTATTACTTTACCAACTACTGTGAATTTCTCAACTGCACCCCGGTTTTTTGCTACTGTTATTTTTAATTGGGGTAGATCATTTTTTATGGAAAATTCACATCCATTAATGGCCATTTCTTTACCAACAACTGCTTCTATGGTTAGTTTTTCGACAGTTGGGTTAGACAGGATGGGTGGTTGAGAGCCATCCAATTCCAATACAATGTCTAATGTAATCTCTGGATCAGAACTAGAAATGTCAATTGCTCCATAATAATCAGCCCATGCGGTTTTTGTAGGTTTATTGTCTGCTATTGTCGTGGTTATTTGCCTCTGTAATATGGCAGCTAGATTGGGGGAAATTTTAATTCGGTAATTTTGGGTGGTGTTGGCTTCCATGTCTATATAAGTAAAATTTAGCCTACTCTATTCTCGGCTTTTCGGCATCCGCCCAGGACGTATGCCACCTAACAAAGGTGGTATCCCGTGGTAGTATTTTGGTACAGCAAATTGGGTAGTTTACAAGATACCTAAAATGGAGTAGCAGGGAAGGAGAAAAGGTCACGGATGGAAGGGTGGTTTTTATGGATGGGCAAAAAAATAGCCGAGAAGCGCGTGCTCCTCGGCTTTGTAATCAGAACTTTTATTCCTGAAATTAGGGGATTGGGGTAAAGGTTACAGTAGCCTCACCAGTGTTGTCTTTTGAGTTTAATTGATCTACAATAAAGGTATAAATAGGATTTACCCCGTCAGATTCAATAATTGCTCCACCAGCTTGGGTTGGTGCAAAATACCACCTATCAGCATCACCAGAACCAAGAGGAGCCGTTGAAAATATTAGAACCTGATTCATAGGAAGTTGATCATTATGGAAATTAATGGAGGAACTTAAAGTAACCGCATGTTTGCCTTTTGGCAATATTACTGTTTGAACCTTTTGATTGTTAGTCAAGTTTATCGCATCCGTCCCTAGAACTGTTACTGCTACATTTGACATAATAGTAAAGATTAGATTTTTCTCCTACTCTATTTATCAATTGGCTTTTCGGATACCGCCTTTGAAAATCAAAGGGCCCTTTTGATTTTCGATTGATACAAAGGTGGTGGTGCGGCAACGGCTTTCTTTTACTCAATTTTGGTAAAGTACCGGATACTGAAATTGAGGTAGGTATAATTTTAGGTAGGAAAGGGATGCTTAGGGTTGAATAATATGGCCTATCATTTCTTTAATAGTATTCATTCTTAGTTCCGTTGATAATTGGGTTAGATCGGGTTTCTAGATGGGCATAAAAAAAGGGCCCCGCATCGCGGATTCGTTCTTTGGGAGGGAAACCTTGACAAGGTCTCAAATCCGATCGGTCCTATGCATGTAGATAGCTATCCACACATGGATTAACTACTACTTAGGCGACCTGGGCGGCCCACCCTATCAAGGTGGTGCGGCCGAAGGCCTACTGTTTTGTAAACTTTGTGGAATCTAGCTATCTGCCAACCCAACTAAGCGAGGCATATGCTAACGTAAAGATTAGAGTGGGCATCTTCTAAAGCCTTCAGCACCTCCATGTTGAAATCATTGTAGATCATATGGTTTGGCACCCTTTTATGCGGCAGGACCTTAGAATTCCAAAAGTATAAACGCCATCACCTTTAGGGTCTTTGTCGGTTGGGATGGATCCAAAAACCGTTAGCCCCGACACTGAAGTGACGGGGCTGTTTTCCGACAAAAGGGCTTGATGTATTTCAGCTTACACAGCGTAGCTTTGGCCCTAGTTGAAAGTTTGAGATCGTTTAATATGCTGACACGATACCATCCTTGAAGTTAATTAGTACCGCACCACTATTCACCGCGGTGCCATTAAAAATGTAGCCACCATTATTCCAGGTAAGTGTACCCGCAACGCTAAGTCCATCGCGTGGTGCTAAATTGAAACCTTTGGTAAACACGTCGGTCGGAAATACAACTGTCTCGGTACCTGCAGGCTGGCTGGTGCTAGGATCACCTTCATACAGCTTAATTTCTACGTCCACCGCTCCATGACGAATGATGGTATCGAAGGTTACGGCAAGTTGGATTTTGTCATTTTGGGTGCCTGAATAAGTTGTTTGTAATAAAGACATATCGATTAGATTTGTTGTGTTATTTCCTACTCTATCTAAGGCTTTTCGGATACCGCCTTTGGGAAATCGCTATTGGTTTTTTGATCTCCTGATGATACAAAGGTGGGGCTGCTATCTCGCACGCTAATACCCCAATCGGGGTATCTTATCCTATACCCCAATGGTATTTGGGTGCCTACAACGTAAAGACCCATGGCGATAGGAAATGAAAACGGCCCCGCATCGCGGAGCCGTTCAGGTCTCAAATCTGTAGTCTGTAATCTCCGATCTCGCTTATTCTTTAACAAACCGCAAATGCTCCACACTACCATCCTCGGCAACTAAACGCAACAGGTATACGCCGGAGCGTAGGGTGCTGACGTTGAGTTCCGCTTCGGTGGTACC
>DMST01000034.1:5077-5398 GCA_003454975.1 Cytophagales bacterium
GGTACCGTGGCTGAGGGTCGCTTGCTGATGCAAGCGACCGTCGAGGCCGTATACCATTACCGACTGGTAGTCGCCCGCGAGACCGCGTACCATGAGGCGCTCGGTGGCCGGGTTGGGGTAGAGTTGGATAGCGGTCTGACCGCTTAGGTCGGCATTGCTAAGCGAGGTCATACCGCTGCTACCACGACTAGCCACGCCGGGTGCCGCATAGTGAATCTCATCGATGGAGAGCTCCAGATCTGCCCCCGGGAAGGGCGTGGTTTCGCCCAACTGGAAGGGCCGGATGACTTCGTAGAGGTTGTCTACGAAGAGGTCTAGCGG
>DMST01000034.1:5413-5970 GCA_003454975.1 Cytophagales bacterium
GCGGGATCTCCACGTCGTGCCATTGGCCATCGCGCACCAGGCCGTAGGCCTCCTCGCCGTAGCCCCACACAATCTCACGGCCACCCGTACGGGTCCAGCTATGGATGCGGAAGGGTTCCTGGCTGCTGGTCTTGGCCTTAAAGCGCAGGGTACCGCCGATGAAGTTGCTCAGGTTCATCACATCGGAGCTGTTGAAGCCCATGCCCGACCAGGTAGCGGCGGGGAAGGTAAAGCTGAGGGCTGAATCCCCGTAAGGGCTGGTTACCGCAACCAGCATGCTCGTCCCGCCACTCCAGGCCCAAAGCTCAGCATTGGTACCGAGGGTCATCTGGCTGTTGGCAGTGAGGTCATCGCCGTAGATGGCAAAGATGTCACCCGCACGGGCATCCTCATAGCCGGGGCCGCTGCTTACCGCGCCCACCCCGTCCAGGCTGTACACCCGCACGTAGTCAATCAGCATATCACGCTCCGAGCCAGGAGTCGGCAGGGCCGTTACGTTGGCGGCGGTATTCTCTCCGGCGTTCACATCGAAGGGGAACCAGCCACCCACGGCCAGG
>DMST01000034.1:6025-6877 GCA_003454975.1 Cytophagales bacterium
ACGGCCAGGTTCAGGATCACGTAGAAATCATCTCCCGTGAAGAACTCATTGTCAAACGTTGGGTTTAGCGGATCGCGATCGATACGCATCATTTCGGTTTCGGTGCTCTCGATGGGTTCCCCATTGGCATCCGTTTGCAAAATGGTGGTCACCAACTGGTCAGGCGTCCAGGTGAGGCGGTACACAAAGTAGGCTTCGTGGGCCTGGCTGCCGCTGCTGGCACCGGTGTAGTAGGTGAAGGCATCTTCGTTGCCCCACTGCAGGTTAGCATTTACGCCTGCCTCTTCGGCACGCCAGAAGAGGTTACTCTTCACCTCTTCGTTCGCATCCTGGCTCAGTGCATAGTGCCCCGCTTCCATGATGTCGATCTCCCCGGTGTAGGGCCATACATTGCGGGTGTGGAGCATCCAGAAGGCAGGCCACAGACCGTTGTTCAAATCGGGCAGCTGGATGCTGGCTTCCACCACGCCGTAGCTGATGTTCACCTTCTCAGCACTGGTCACCTTACCGGAGGTAAAGTCGCGGTCCATTAGGCTCTCGCGGCGGGCCGTAAGCACCAGTTTGCCGTTCTCCACACTTACGTTCTGCGTGCGGTTGGTGTAGGCTTGCAGTTCTTGATTACCAAAGCCGCACAAGTCAGGGCAGCCATTGGTGTTCTCTACATTCCAGTGGTTGGCGTTGAGCTGGGTGCCGTTAAACTCATCGGCCCAAATCAGCGTCTTGGTACCATTGGCGGTGCTAATCGTTACCGTGGCGCTGGCGGTAAAGCCGCCATCGGTAGTGGTAGCGGTGATGGTAGCCGTACCGTCAGCGATGGCCGACACCAGTCCGTTGCTTACGGTGGCTACGCCC
>DMST01000122.1:0-4672 GCA_003454975.1 Cytophagales bacterium
CACCCGAGTCGGGCCACGCCGGATCATTACCCACACTGGCTACTCCCACAAAGAGGTCTACGTCGCGCATAATTTCGGAGAGTACTAGAGCAGGTACATCTACCAACTCCACCGCCTCTTCCTGGGCGTTGACAAACTTTACTTGGTCAGTAGCCACAAATTCCCAAATCCCGGCCTCAGTCATGGCACCTTCAATAAACACCTCATTGATCCAGAATTCAGCCCGCAAGCCGTAGGTAGGCAACTGAATGGAAACGGTAGAATCCTCCATACCATTATCAAAACCACCCAGCAGTGTATATTTCCAGTTGCGAATCCCAGCTAGGGCATTCAGCTGGTGCTGCTTAAGCAGGTGCGCGGCCATCCGGTTGCTGTACGTGCGAGTATTCAACTCAGCATCCGTGAGCAGATACACCTCCCGGTAGGCCTGCTTCAGCGGTTGCGACCATTCTAGCTGTTCCAAATGCTGACGCCAGGCCAGTACTTCATCGGAGGAAGCTTGGATCGGGTGCCATAGCATAACCTCAGTAGCGTCGGTAACTGCCACCAGATTCCCTTCCCGATCTATCCAGTTTCCCCCATCTTGATACAGCGCCAACGTAGACTTGCCCTCCGAAGTGAGCTGCCAAATAAGTTTGCGACCTACGGTACCGACCAATCCATGGTCGATGTAGTATTGCATAAAATGAGGATACTCCCATTTCCTGCCGAGAATGAACATCCGTTCGATGCGGTCCCGCTGAGCCGTACTGTATTTCTGCATCTGCTTGGCGTCCGCTTTTACTTTGCTCAGGAGCTTTTTCCACTTCTCAGACTGCTTCACAAATGCTGGTACAGACTTCTGAGACTGGCCGTCAGGCTTAGTCCAAACCAGAGTGGTTTTGCCCACCCCTGTGAGCGTTAACGTGAGGGAATAGTCATCAAAGGCTACCGTCTTTTGCCCACCTTTCAACCCAAAATCAGGAATGGATATTTCCTCAATCTCTTCACCCGAGACTCCCCGCTTATCCGAGGCTTCGTCCAGATACTTCTGGATTAGCTTCTTGGTGTTATTCTGGGTCACCTTCAACTTGAGGCGCGACAGGTGGCTCACGCCTTCCAAGCCTTTGGAGTTTGCCAGCACATATATACTGGCATTACCTACCGCCGCCATGGCAGGTCCTACGTCGGGTATCTTCTTGAAACTGCGTTCGGCCAAGGTACCCAGCAGTCCTAAGGTAGCTGAATCATGAAACTGGACCAGCGACCACACCATCCCCTTCAATATCTGGCTGTTTTTGGCCTCAATGAAAAAGTGGGTATTATAGGTAAACTCCCTGCCCCGGTACGAATCCGTATGGGTATCGGTTTGCACTTTCAACGCGGAGGCCGCTTCTAGCAACTCTGCTACTGAGGTCTTGTATACTTTTGCACCCAATGCACTCACCAGTTCTTTGCTACGGGTTAGCCATTTCTTGGTAGGCTTACTCGAAGTAGCCTTGATAAAGTGGTCCAGAAGGTTGGACCAAGCCGATTGCTGTTCTTGTACCAAGGAGGATGTTAAGGTATTGACTGCCTTGCCGAAAGCATCCTCTTCCGATAGGGTGATGACCGATACCGCCTCCGATTTACCGCTACCCCCCTTCAAAATCTCGCGTATCCGCACCTGTACTTTCTGCATGTCCGAACCGTAACCGCTTGCAGATTCCTTCTCTATTTCCGGCCAGGTGAGCATATCTTCTAAATAAGCCTGCAAAGAGTTCGATAGGCCGTTGGCCCTTACGTGGTATTGCATCTGCTTGACCAAATAAGAAACGGGCCACTCAGGAAAAAAGTAGGCCTTCGATACGTACCGTCTGAACAGGTTCATCTGATCCGTAAGACCCACTTCGGTATAATTTATTTTTGCCCGCAGCAGTGCCGTAATAAGGTCCTTACTAATCGTGGAGTATACCGAACCGAGTTCGTTAGTGTTGATTTTTGCACTCTTCCACAGGTGTTTTTTTCCTGTTTGATGGGTAAGAACCGCGACAGCTTCGATTTTTTCCTCGTCAGGTCCATTTTTTAAGATTTGAAAGGTAGGACTCAATTTAAAATCATTTAGCTCCCAAAAGTGGCTCTTTTTATCTGCCACCTCTTTACAAATTCTCAGCAACTTTGCCTCCAGCCTGGCATCCTTTCCCTGGCTAGAGCCCTTTTTAAATAGATCCTTCAGCCCCATAATTCAGCCGCCTACAAGTGGGGTGAGTTTGATAAAGCTGACCGTGGTTTGGTTATTTACCAGTACTTCCTGGTCCATGTCCTCACACTGCAGGTTGTCTACCAGTACAAAGTATCCGTTCTGCTGAAAGGCCTCCAAAGCTTTGTAAATCTGTTTCTCGGCATCCAGCTTCCTTCGTTTCTTGAGTTTAAATCCATTCAGGGTCACCTCGGCATCCCTAGGCTGCACCAAACCTTTATAGTATTCTACATTCTTCTCGTTGTAGCCCCGCACTTCGGCCGTTACCCGAGCGGCAATCAGGTCCTTTACAGTAGTGCGCTCCTGATCAATTTGGATTTGGATTTCATTGAGGATGTCGCCAGTTGCGCTCTCGTCTTTGATGGTAATTAGCTGCATCTAGTTGGGGATTGGTTTCTTTAGATAGCAAAATAACAAGAGAGGTAGGCTCTTACTAATATGGGGGCGAGTACAAGCCGTTTTGGAGAGCGTTTTTTGAATAAAGAGGGTGTAAAAAAGGATAACAACAGGGCTTTTATCGTTTGAAACAACCCTTCTGATCAACGAAGACAAGACTTTGATAAAAAGCCCCAATACATGGCAGTATTGGGGCTTAGGTGGCTAGTCTGTTTTTGTATTTAGGGCTCAAAGCCCTATCCAACCATTAACCGGATGAGGTAAATTTCTCTTACTTAATCGTCAGGATTACCACCGGAACCGGGGCCACCGCCTACGGTACCACCCCGTAAGGCGGACAAATCGTGGATGAGACATCCTTCGTTTTCGAACTGTGAAATACTTTTCATTTTCTTTTGAGTTTTTATTGAACCATAGGGCCCTTGGCCGAACCCGTTTGTAGGTTACAACGGTCCTTTTGAGGGGGAGTAGACCTTCCAGGGACTAAGGGTAGTGAACCGGGTTGGGGTGGTAAGGCTGGGGCTGAGGTGGGATTTTTGTAAAACCACCACAAGACAAAAGCCCCACCGCTGTACAGCAGTGGGGCTCGAAGTTCATGGTTTATCTTGTGCTTACCGCTTGATGACTGGCCAGGTAAAGGGCTGACCATCCAGCAGTACGGTGAGGTACCAGATGCCGCTTGCTTCTTGCACCAGTGGGATGGAATGGGCTACCTGTGCAGTGGTTCCCAATCCCTGCCGATACACCTCCCGGCCTTGCAGGTCTGTCAATACAATCACTATATCAGCAGCTCTTACTAGCTCCATCTTCACGGTTACCTCATCGGTAGCGGGCACCGGATATACGCTAAACTTGGAGGCCAGGTCTTCCAGGCCGGTCACCTCTGGTGCCACAATGGTGAACATGATGGAGATAACCCCGCTGGTCTCCAAGGTGTCTGCAGCGGATATCAGGACTTGGGCAGTGCCCAGCCCTACCTCCGTAATGGTGAGCAGGCTAGTGCCTTCCGCTACCGCAGCAGACAACACACCGGTATTAGACACCTGTAGCGAATAAGTAAGGGTATCATCCTGTGCATCCACAATGAGCGAATCCAAATCTATCACCCAGGGCCCGGTGCCGGAAGTATCTACCAACACCAATTCATCTACAACAACCTCGGGACCACTATTGAGCCGCAAGGGGAAGGAATAGGTAGAAGAAAAGCCAAAGGAGTTGGTAGCCGTCACCGTAATCTGAGCACGATAGGCCTTGCCAATTTCCTCAATGACTAAGACCGAATTGGCATTTACAGAAACCGCCACCACAGAATCAGGATCGGCAGACACCTCATAGGTGTAGTTGCGATAGTCACTGCCAAAAATTTTGGACAGGGTTACGTTTGCCGTACCAAATCCTACCGAATAGAACCGCTCGCTAAAGGTAGGTTCCACGGGGGGAGGGCTAGCCACGATGATGCTGAAGCTAAAAGTAGCTACTGCACCCACGGCATCCGTAACGTCAATACTGATACTAGCGGTACCCTCTCCTACCTCTGACACGGTAAGCTGCGAGCTACCGTTGAGGGCAGCCGTTACTACGGTATCTACCGAAGAGCTCACCGAAAAGGAAAGGCTAGTCCCTTCTGGGTCCGTGAAGTATTCGTTTAGGTCGATGGTGTATGCACCGAACCCAACGGCCACCACCGTATCGGCCAGTTGCTTACTCGCTATAGGCGCAGCATCAATGGTTACGCTAAAGTTCTCGAAGGTGGTATCGCCAATGGCATCTACCGCATACACATTGAGCGTGACGGTACCACCGCCCAGTCCATCTACTACCTGAACGGCCCCTCCACCCAAGTAGGACAGATACGCTACGCTACTGTCTGGCGAAGCCAAAGTCCCGTACCGCAGGTTATCCTCATCAGAAAAGACCTCAGTGAGGTCAAGCGTCCAATCAAATCCGGCCACCAGACTGGTATCCGCAATGGCACTAACCACCTCGGGTGCTTCATTGATGGTAAACAGGAAGGAAGTAGACACGGGGGCGCCATCGGGGTCCGTGGCGGTTACAGTG
>DMST01000122.1:4718-10558 GCA_003454975.1 Cytophagales bacterium
GACTTCCGTAGCGCCGGCTCCTTCCTGAGTAAGTACCAAGGTAGAGTCATTGGGCAGCAACCAGTCGATGATATTTAACTCAGCTAGTTCCACGGAGTAGGTTAGCGCTTCGCCTTCAGGATCAGAGAATACCCCACTGAGGGATACGGTATCCTGCTGGAAATTACTCACCACCGTACGGTCAGCAATTTCGGTGAGTACCACCGGGAACTCATTCAGCTCGGTACCGATCTGTATCGCGTCTATTACCACGCCCTGGTTGGCATCTAGCACCGAGGAAGACACATGGAACCGGAACCAGACTTGGTCCTGTCCGGCCAGCCCAGTGAGCGGATAGCTAGCAATGACGGACTCTTGCAGTTCACCGTCCCATTGCCCGTCTGACTCCCAGTTATTAATCAACGAAGCATCTGCATTGGCATCTTCCGCCCGATTACCCAAAACCTCCCAGGTGTCGCCACTGTCCACTGAGACCTCCACCGCCAAATAATTGGGCGAGGTAAGATCATACCAGAGCAAGAAGCTGAGCACCGGGGTGCTAGACAGCTGGGTCATATCAAACAGCGGGGTATACAAGTAGGCCTCTGTTATGACTCGAAACGAACCACTCGCATTGGTAGCCCAGGCATACTCACCGCTGATATCGTCTCCATAGAATGAATTAATAGATAGATCGGCCCATTGCCAGCTATCGCTAGTCTCTTCTACATCAGTAAAGAAACCACCCCGGTCCTCTTCAAAGTTTTCGTTGAAGGGGAAAGTGTCTACGGCCCGCAGGGACCTGATGATCTCCGTAATGGTGTTATCCTCTGGGTTCTCATCACCCTCTGCTGCTACCTCCACCGTGATAGTGTACTTACCATAGTCAGCCAGGTTCACATCCTGAAAAGGTACCCCTACCGATTCGCCTACTGCCCAAGGCCCTTCGGCTTGTCGGGTATACACTGCTTGCTGCCCGTATTCATCGGTCACCGTGAGTACAACCTCCAGGGTATCGGTAGTAGCCACCCCCAAGTTTTGGATGCCCACGATGATGGTTTCTGAATCGGTCAGGTTGGCCGAAGAAGCCGGGATATTCTGTTCGGTGATAGCAAAGTCCACTTGGGGAGCTTCTAGGCTGACATTCCGCAAATTGGCCATCAACTGGCCCTCATCGTAGGAGTGGAAAAAGGCAACTTTGGTAAATGCGCTATAGGATTGGCCCGCTTCCTTCAGAATGGGAGAAAGGTTGATGGGTCCGCTCCAAATCCACTCAAGCTCAATGGGATCTTGCTCAAAATAGGTACTCACCTTTACCCACTCATCGCCCGGAGCGCCTTGTACGTACACCCCGTTGAGGTCCTCCACATCCGGGTTGCTACGGGCTATAAAGGCGTACCGGTCGAAACTCAAGTATACCGGATCCTCCGTAGATTGATTGGACAGGTCGAAGGCGAAATTGAAGTACGACTCTTGCCAGCCACTATTGAAGGTGAAGTACTGGAAATTGTTGGTAGCACTGATATTTTCTCCCCCCACTAACCAGGCATTGGGGATTCCGTCCAGCGCGCCCGTACCTTGGATAGTCTGGTTGTCCGAGGGCAATTGCAAAAGGAAAGGTAGGGTGGCTGGTTGCCGGCTAAAGATTTTAAAGGCTACAGTATCGTTCTCCGCATTTTCATCAACGGTTTCTTCTACTACCACGGTCAAGGTACGCGGAGTAGTATTTACGTATACATTGCCTACATCAAAGGAAACAGAGTCTTCCGCCAGCAAGGTGGAAGTATAGGTAGCCGAACCAGCATCGTCATCGGTGAAATATTGGATATCGAAGTTGCTGACCCCGGTGTTGCCCAGATTGGTCATACCCACATTCACGGCCAACGAATCTGAAGTAGTATCGGTAGCAAGCAGGAGATTGTATTCTGCCTCCGAATATAGAGCTACGTCAATCACATCGGAGGCAAATATTTGCAAATCATCTATAAGAACTCCCTCGTTGAACACCGAAGCATCGGCCGTAAACCGCCAGCGGAATTGCACCCGGCTAGCCCCGGCTCCGCCGGTGATTTCGTGCTGGGCCGTCAACCAGCCGTTGCTAGAACCTGACCAATAATTGCCCGATGTGTTGTACCAATTTTCACCGAATTCGCTATCGGTGGCATAGTTTGTCGTACCTAAGGTTTGCCAATCGCCACCGTCTATTCGCATCTCTAACCAAAGCACGTCATTGTCGCTTTCGGTCTCATAGTTGAGGGCAAAGGAAATGATAGGGTCTGCGGAGAATTCTGAGAGATCGAAGACCGGAGTGTAGGCAAAATTGCCAAAGATGGTTCCGTAGTCGCCGTCCAGATTGAGGCCCAGCGCCCTTTGGCCTTCGAAGGCTGAGGATAATACCGAGCCGGCCGGTACGCCGATCTCCCACACATCGCGCAGGGCAAAGTAATGATCGGAATTCTCAAAGCCAAAGGAGAAAGGAAACTGATCAACCAAGTCCATACCATTGGAAATGATCCCAATGGACCGGTTGTTGAAAGGATCCAGATCATCCTCTTCTGACAATCTGGTGCGCAGCGTATACTCGCCTGCCTGCGAAAACAAACCACCTCCTAAATCTACCTCGGTACTTTCGCCAGCCTCCAGATCTACAAATAACTCAACCACCTTCCGGCCAGTCTGATTATTTTGCTCTACCAGGATTTCCACCGTAGTGCTGTCTACATAGTCCAGGCCTTGGTTGGTGATCGTCTGCGAAAGCGTGATTTCATAGAAGACGCCAAATTCGTTGTTGATCGTAAATCGATCATTTTCAAGATCCTTCCACTCATCAGCAATCACCAATTGGTCCACCATCAGGCCGTTGTCACCGTAGGGCTCTTCTCCTTTCTGCACAAATTTGATCTGGGTGGTGGCTGAGAATACCTGGCCGTATTTCTCCAAGGTATCATTCAAAACTTGCTCTCCCAATATCCGGCTGGCCCGAAGTGGCTCAACACCCCAGTCCAAATAGAAAAGCCATGGGTCATCCACAGAACCGCGTATAAATACCCCCTCACCGTCTTCCAACGTATCGTATTCGCTGCGGTATGCAAAATTGATGAATACCGAGTCTTGGCTCACATCCTTACCACTGAGGTCTACGGTGAATAGGAGTTCATTCTCACCTTCGCCTCCCAAATAGGCCGCTCCCTCGGAAGCAAGATCGTTGGTCTCCAAACTATATCGGGTACGGAACGAGCCTTGGCCGTCGGGGGTCTGGTAATACACCCCGGTATACCCTACGGATTGATCCTGAGTAAGGGTAATACTAGATAGGTCAGAAAATGGAGCTCTGAAAGGCAGGCTACTGATGACGCCCCGGTGTGTAACGTTGGCGGTAGCCGCATCATTACCCGCATCAATGTCTTCGGCTAGTACCACCGTGGCCGTTACTTGGTAGTTCCCTTCTGCTGAAAAATCAACCTCCGTAAGGAAGAATGAAACCGTATCTGTGGGCGCAATGATGGCCGTTTGCGGATAAGAATAAGTAGCACTGCTACCATCAGGCGCTACCACCGTCAAGTTTACGGTGTAGTCATTTACCGGCTCTACGTCCAAATTAGTTACGCTTACGGTCACCGTATCCGTATCAGACAGATCAAATCCATTCTCTTTCTCTAAACTCACCAAGGCTACATCCTTGGTAATGACTTCGTACACTTCAATCTCGTCTACCCCCAGGCCGTCATCGGGCAAGGGAAAGTTATCGTTCTGCGAGAACTTCACTTGGGTAGTAGCCGAAAACTGCTGGGAAGCACCGACCAAAGCAGCCGACAGGTCCACGGTAAAAGATTTCCAGCCACCGTCTATGCCTTCATTGTTCCACTCCAGCACGCTCACCCAAGAGTCATCTATAGAACCGCGCACGTACACCTGATCTGCGGCATCGTATTCATCCCCGTATTCGCGCAGCGCAAATCCCAACACCATACTATCCGCAGTTGTGTAAGCACTGGCGTCTACCGTAAGAATCAGCTCATTCACGTTGTAGCCATCGCTGTCCAAAAAAGCCGCCTTGCCCCCGTCGCTTCCTGGATAGCCGGACGGGTTAATTTGCAGCCGGCCCAGCGTACCCTCACTCTGGTAGTATAGCGCGGGGGCTCCTTCAACACCACCGCTAGCGGCATAGGTAGCATCAGTAACCGATTCAAAATCTTGGGCGTAGGGCATACTGCCCGCAGTGATGGTCCATAAGCTGGCTTGGAGCGTATCATCGTTGGATTTCCCATCACCTGTGGTACGAGCCACAGCCCTGATCTGATATTCTCCGGCCATACTTAGATCCACCCCACCAAAGTCAGCCGAAAAGGTGGAATCCTGGAAGGTACCCACCCTGCTATCTGACAACAGCGTCTGGCCCCCACCAGGATCGGTGATGGTAACATCAACCAACACGGTATCCACTGCCAGAGCGCCATTCACCACCAGCTCCACATACAAGCTATCCGAATCGGTACGGGTAAAGGCATCTTTGTTGGTAGTGATACTGGTAACGCCCGCATTGATGTCAATTCCGCGCAGTTGGATGTTGTCAAAACAGACCGTCTCCCCATCAAAATTGGACAGGGCACCGTGTCGGAACCGGATTTGGGTAGTGTTACTAAAGCTCTGCCCGGCCGTCTTCAGAGCCCCAGCCAAGTCGATACTACCACTGTTCTGCCAGCCAGTAGCCCCCAAGGCCTGCCAGTCAAAGATGTTAACATAGCTCCCAAAGCTATTGCCCCGAATCTGCACCGCATCGTTGAAGCTCGAAGTGAAATCATCATCCAGATAATCAAAGCTGAGGTTGAGCACATCCGAGTTGGCATCGAAAGCACTAAAGTCAAAGGTCATTTCTAAATACTGGTCACCCCCAAAGGCTTCACTGGTGAAACAGGCTGCACGGCTGCCTTCGCTGGCAGAGTCTCCGTCAAAAAACAGCACTCCGTCATCAATATCACCACTGTAATAGCCTCCCTCCAGACCCGCAATCTCCAACGCAGTAGTGTACTGCAAGGTACCAGCATCTACGGTCTCAAACCCTTCGCTGTAGGGTAACACTACACTGGCTTGAGACCGGTGGGGAAAGGCCACCGACAGGGTATCGTCTCCCCGAAAACCATCATCGGCCAAGCGGGTAAAAGCCTTCACGTTGTACTGACCTTTGTCTGGAGCATCTACAGAAAAGGAGAAGGCCGAAATAAAGCCTCCAGGATCTACCCCCGACATGGACTGGATGGTATCCTCATACAATGTAGTATCGTTGGGTCCGTATACTTCGAAAGCGAAAGGTATGGTATACAGGGTGTCTTGCCCTTGGTTACCAATGGTGATGTTGATGCCCTCGTTGGTTCCCAGATTGAACAGATCACTGTTCTGCAATGACCAGGAACGGAACTCCGCATCATTGGCTGGGCGGGCATCCACTACCAGCTCATCAATCAGGGCACCCTCATCGGTGGTGCCTCCGTTGTCAGACTCGAATACAAACCGGAATTGCACGGCCGAGTTGCCGGCAGCCCCAGTAAGTTCGTGCCGGGTAGGCAAATACTCCAACCGATCGTCGGTCCAGCTGTAGGGGCCAAACTGTTCGTACCAGTTGAGGGCATACTCGCTGTTTCCGGAGAGGGTAGTACCCAGGTCTGACCAAGTGCTTCCACCATCCAGACTGATCTCCATTCGTAGGTACCCGTTGGAGCCAAAGAAGCCCCCCTGCTCGAAGGCATACTTCATCTGGAAGGAAACGTAGGGGTCAATAGTGAGCCCGGAAAAATCGAATACCGGGCTGGTGGCATAACTGGTATCGCCTGAGCTATAGGTACCCGATAGGTTGGTGCCCAAGG
>DMST01000279.1:0-1367 GCA_003454975.1 Cytophagales bacterium
GTGACCCAAACTGCTGATGGTAGTAAAGCGTATGAGGTCCGATTGCTGCCGGAGGAGTGGGAGTTGGTAGCCGAGATAGCGGACGCCTTGAAGGAGGTGCCCATGTATGAGGCCGGTAAGATCCGAAGCTTGCTGGATCAGCTACCGGACACCAACGACCGGATTGTACAGTGGAAGAAGACAGTCATTAGGGCTGCTCGTCACTGGGAATCCAACATGTACCAAGCCTTGCTCAAGCCTTCTGTGTCGCAAGAGGCGACCGAGTAGGGCTAGGAAAAGGAGTATTTTATTTTAACGAACCAACACAATGACAACTGATAAAACATCCACCATTTTAGTTATCGACGATGACGATAACAATTTGGACGTAATCATGGAGTACTTCAAGGACCGTCCGTACCGCATCCTGTTTGCCCACAATGGACAGCGGGGGTACGAGGTGGCGGTAGCTGAAGTGCCAGACCTTATTATATCAGACTGGGCTATGCCACTCATGAACGGTATAGACCTAACCCTGAAGCTAAAGGCTACGCGGGCGACGAAGGATATCCCCGTGGTGATAGCCACGGGGGTAATGACCAGCGCGGAGGACCTAAAAGAGGCCCTGGAAGCAGGAGCCATTGAGTACATCCGCAAGCCTTATAATCCGCTGGAGCTTACTGCCCGCGTAAATGCGGCGCTAGTGCTGAGCCAGACCATACAGGAATCGCAGCGGCAGAACGAGGAGATCAAGCGGCTGATGCAGGAACGGCTAGACCTGAAGGAGCGCGAGCTCAGTATTCAGGCCTTGCAAAGCAAGGAGAAGATGCAATTTATCTCGGAAGTGCAGGCCGACTTGGCCGACTTGGGCAGGGAAGCCAAGCTGAAATCTGAGGATTCCTTTGTGCGATTGCAGCGCAAGCTAAACCGTGCGGTACAAGAGGACCGTTCCGACGAAAACTTTATGCTTCACTTTGAAGGGGTGCATACGGACTTCTTTAATAAGGTAAAGGACCGCAGTGATAACCTGACGGCGAATGACCTGCGGCTGATTGCCTACATAAAGCTGGGCATGAATAACAAAGAGGTAGCCCAGATGGCTGGGGTAGAAGTAGGCACGGTGAAAACGAATTTGAACCGCTTGAAGAAGAAGCTACAGTTAGCCGGGGAGGACAGCTTACGCCAGTATGTGCTGAATTTATAATGAGTAAGCCTAAGCAGGAGGTTGGGACATTGCATTTCCAGCCTCCTCAGTGTGTGTATGCGATTAAATTAGCTGGGGGTGACTGGCAGATAGTCCAAGGCTTTTTGCCCCCTGCTTCCATTCTACATCATGAGTTGATCCGTATTTCTGAAAAGGACAAAAAGAAAGGCCTGCCGATTATCGG
>DMST01000279.1:1389-6064 GCA_003454975.1 Cytophagales bacterium
GGCAGGCCTTTGGAATCCATTTGTTGATGTTAATAAATACTTGTCGTTAGGTTAACCTCCGGAATTCACGTCACCCACGTTGTAGCCACCGCCAGAGCCGTTGCCACCATTGTTAGAAGATGAGTTGTTTGAAGATCCGTTTCCTCCTTTGATTTGTGCTAAATTCTCAATAATAGTCATCATTTGTGTTGAATGTTAAATTGTTATTGTGTTTTGCGTTTTACACCCATAAGACCGGTAGGGGTATCCCATACCCCCCCCCCTGGGGACAAAAAAAAATATGATGAGTGCAAAGAATTGGGGATGAAGTAGTAGTTGGAAGGACAGATGGTGGTAGACGGAATGGAAATTCTGTATCGCCAGAGATGGTGGAATATCCTATGGCTATGAGGATGTATCTTAAAATAATACTAGTTTGAAGGGGTGGGGGAGACTGCTTATACTATATCCCAGAATTCAGGGAGGGGGATCATCCTCTCTTTGTGGTCTATACTATATTAGGAGAGGTTATAGAGATTTTGGAGTAGAACTGCCGATGGTTTGGTAGGGTATGAAATGTATACAAGAAACGGGTGTGGGTACAGCCTGTCACCCCTTTGTCCATACTACCCAATTCAAGGATGACCCGTCGATACTTCACACAATATGGAAACAAAAGTATCTTTGATTAGAAAAAGGATTTTGGATAGAGAGCCTCATTCAGAAGAGGGCTTAGGAAAAGTTATGGTAAAATATTTCTCTTACCTACTATGGGGGGCTAGTCTGCTGTTGAGCTTCCCCAAAGGGCTATATGCCCAATCACAATCGGGTACTGTACCGCTACCCACACTATTTGCCCAGTTAGAGACAGAGATGGGACTCACCTTTTCGTTCGCCCCAGACCTGCTGTTTCAATTTAGCATAGTGCCGCCAGCTTCAGATTTGGCAAGGGAAGAATACCTCCTGGCCCTTCAGGAAGCTACTCCCTTTAAGTATGAAGTAGTGGATGATAAATACGTTTTGGTGAGCCCCCGACCCGTGGATTTCACCTTTCAGATGGAGGAGGAGGATACTCAGCTGGCCTTACCCGGCGGCTACGTGAAGCAAAACGGGCAATACCTACCCGTTACCGGCGATGCCGACGGTGCTATCCGTTTTCGGGTAGATTGGAATCCGCAGGATACCCTGGAGTTTAACTTTGTGGGATTTGAACCCCAGAAGCTACCCATCTTGGAAGCGCTGACTACCAAAAACAGGACGGTTGCTATGGAGCTGAGTACTACGGTATTGGCTCCGGTGGTGGTACAATCGTATTTAGGAGCGGGCATCAGCGCGTTCCAGCAGAACCAGCGGTTGGAGCTTCGCCCAGATGAAATGGGGGTTTTGCCTGGCGATGCAGATAAGGACTTGCTGGTTTCCTTGCGCAACCTCCCGGGTATTCATACCACTACAGGCCTCGCTGGTGACCTGCGCATTCGCGGTGGTACCCCGGATATGACCCTGATTCTATTTAATAATATCCCCATCTACCACCGTGGCTACTATTTCGGTACCATTTCTCCGTTCAATACGGATATGGTAGACAAGGTGCAGGTGTACCGCAATGGGTATGGCCCTGAGCTTGGCGGTAGGGTAGGAGGGGCCATCGAAATTAGCAGCGAGGCCAAAGTGCCTACCCAATGGCAGGCGGGCGTTTCGGGCAATGCGGTGGCTGCCAGTGCATATGTGAAAGCTCCCCTGATTCCAGAAAAGTTAGGACTCAAGGTAGCGGGCCGCGCTTCCTATCCAGGCAATTATTCGCCGCTGGTTGAGCAGGAATACAATGCCATGATTCTCTCGGCTACCCCCCTGCAAGCCCGAGCCCAGAGCCCAAGTTTTGAGATAGACCCGTTTCGGTTTGACTACGAGGATGTGAACGGAACTCTCACCTTTACCCCCCGGCCGGGTACCACAGTAAATGTAGATGGCTTGGCTATTTTTAATGAAAATGTGGTGCCCCATCGGTCCCTCAGAAGTGGCCAGTATACCGAAGATATCGATAAGATTTACAATACGGGCCTTAATCTGTCTTGGGACCAACATTGGGGTGCCTGGCAGGGTAACTCCTTTCTTACCTATTCTGATTTCCAGTCTCATGCCTTTGCCGGACAGCGCGATTTGGATGATGAAACGCTCAGCCTTCTGTACAGCGGTAGGGTAAACGCCATCACCAGCTGGAGGGCCCGATCTTCCTGGGGGCGGGTACTTTCTGATCTACAGGACCAACTAACTTTCGGTTACGAATGGAATTGGAATGAGTCTACCAATCTCAAGTACGATAGTGCCGACGCTACTCCCCGGGGATCGAGCGATCGGCTGAGAAAAGAAAAGGATGAAAGGCCGCCTAGACCCGGCATGGGGGATAATCCTCCTCCAGTAAGTAACGACACCGAAGGTCGGGATGAAATCAGCAGTGTACACAGCTTGTTTGCTCAATATTCGCACCCCAGCTGGAATAAATTAGCGCTGGATCTTGGGCTTCGGCTTAGCTATTTCGAACAAGGAGAGGAGCTACGGCTAGAACCTCGCGTATTTCTCAACTATACAATCTCTGACCCGTGGGTAGTGAAAGGCTCGGTAGGTTCGTATAGTCAATACTTGGGGGTTGACCTCAACTATACCTACAATCACCTGGATGAGAACCAGTTTGCCTGGAATACGCTGGCGGGCGGTAGAATGGGGCGCGGCCTCATGACGGGCACGCAAGCCCAAGTAGGCTTTCTATGGCAAAGCACTAGCTGGCTGGTAGATGTGCAAGGCTACTGGAAGCGGGCCCAAGGTATCACTGCTACCCTAAGTAGAGTGCAGGGGGGCGGTTTGGAATTGTTAGATGGAATGCTGCGCAGCCGCGGGGTGGATATGCTGGTGCGTACCTCTCAAGGCCCGTTGGATGTATGGGCCTCGTATACGCTTTCTCTCACCGAAAATACGTTCGAAGAACTAGCCATTGGTTGGTTCCCCTCGCTATATGACCAGCGTCACCTGTTCAATATCTCGGGGGTAGTGCATTGGGGAAACCTACGGGCCTCTTTGGGTTGGTACCTCCATGGGGGCGTGCCAGACTACTCGGTAGACGGCCCCTTGCCTGATGCTATAGAATTCAGTCGTGAGGTACCCATTGTTCCTCAGGCCTGGACGAATGTAGACCGCAATCCCTGGACCCACCAGCTAGATGCTTCCGTACGATATTCGTTTGAACGAGGCCCGCTACGCACCACCTTAGGGGTGTCCGTACAAAATGTTTATAATCAAAATAACATCCTGAATATCAATCGGGTATTCCCTAGTATGGATGAGGATGACTTCGTCTATCTGCCCCAAACATTGATTGGTTTCACCCCCAATTTTATGCTGAAGGTAGAGTATAGAAAGTAAGTCCTATTTGAAGGTCAAGTAATACCTGGGGGGATTAGTAAGGAAGTAGGGTAGGCCTCTTATAGAGCGAGGCAATTCCTCCTAATTTTGAATGTTGGGTGTGAACTATTAAAACGCTGAATTTTAGCCTGTTACAATTCAATCTTAAGTATTTAACATTCCAACGACGGACTTGCCTACCCTTATGAAGCAGCCTAAACCTATGCAGTCATAACTTTTCGGTTTGATACCTCCCTGGTTAAGGCTTCGGAGGATGAAAAGGGATGAAAAGGCCAGGGAAGAATACAGGAGTCAGAAGCAACGGTGAACTCAGAAGCGCGGGCTGGAAGGTAGTAAATGGAGGGATTAGTAAATGCTGGGCTGTCGCTTTCGTAGGGAGTTTCTGCCCAAGCTCCTTATCGTCTGGTCCTCTTTTTCCAATAGTCCATTGCATCATCCATTCCTTCCTATTCCTACAGATTCTGAATGGGGGATGGGTGATTAAAAAAAGGCTGCTCCCGCAAGGAAACAGCCTTTTCTTGGTATTGATAGATAGTTGTACTCGTATATCTTCGATTGTTCAAGGTTCTACATAAAATACGTTCACTGGTATTTAGTACACCCGATAGTTCCCGTCGCTGATCTCTTCATAGGAGAGGCTTAAGGGCTCGGTGACCATGCGCAACGCTAGCTTTATGTCAGAATTGACAAAACTACCCGAGTAAGGACGTGAAACGTCTACACCGGTGATAGCGAGTACCTTCACCCCGTATTGGGCTTCCAGTGCGTGCAATACTTCTCCTAAAGGAGCGTCTTTAAACGATGTAGCACCGGGGTTGATAATCCATTCGGGACGAAGGACCTCCACCTCAGCAATTGCCAAAGAATCACCGTCGTAGCGCAGGATGCTACCGGCACGGAGAGAGTCTTGTCCGTCGGCGGAATTGACGCCCACCAAGCCTTCGTAGCAGGCTACAGTAAGGTAATTTTCACGCTGGCGCACCAGAAAACGGGTGCCGAGCACTTCTACTTGTGTGTTCTCATCCAAGCTTACCGTGAACCGTGCTCCGCGGGCCACTTCAAAATAGGCTTCGCCTTCCAGCTGTATCTGCCGATTTTCTTTCCAGGTATCCTCCTCGAACGAGGCCATCGAGGAAGTATTGAGCGTAACGGTTGACCCATCCGGGAGAGTGAATTTGGTGGTTTCTCCATAGGCCGTTTGGTACTGGGTGGGTCCGCTGCCTTGAAAAGCGAAATAGCCCACTACTAGTAAAGTAACTGACGCTGCTATGGCTACTGCCCC
>DMST01000279.1:6113-10188 GCA_003454975.1 Cytophagales bacterium
CTGCCCAGCGTACCGGTGTCATGCGGACTTGTTTGCCCGCCGGAGGATTTTCATTGCGCAATGACCTTAGACGATCCAAGCCGGCTTCTTTATCCACCGGGGGGAGGGTCCAGGTATCCACCTCCTTCAAAATGGTAGAGTAAGCTTCGGCCGCTTCTGCGCCTACCTGGGCCTCCAGGTCTTCGCGAGAGCGGCGTCCGTCCATCCACTCACCTAAAAAAAGTTCATCATCAGGTTCTGCCATATCTATACGACCGTTGACGTCTGAGGAATCCCCCCCGGGGTCTTAAATTTTATGCTGTTTTAATTCGGTTACTGACTCACGAAGTTTCTTCATCACTTTGCCCAGGCTTTTTTCTACCGCTTTCACACTGATGTCCATGTGCTCTGCAATCTCCTTATAGGACATTTTGTCTATCCGATTGAGTAGAAAAATTTGCCGTTGCCTATCCGGCAGGCTGCTGATGGCATCTTCCAATTTGGACTTGAACTCCTGCTCTTGCATAACAAATTCAGGGTTGGGAGTATTGTGCTCCATAGGATTCTCCTTCTCGAAGCGCATGACCACTTTGTTGTGGCTAATGGTATTGAGAAACAGACGGTTGGCGGCGGTAAATAGGAAGCCTTTAGCGGTGGCCCAAGCTACCTCGGCACAGTGTTTCCACAGGCGTACAAATGCCTCCTGAGCCAAGTCTTCAGCTTGATCCAGATCACCACACTTATAATACATCAGGTTGCGTACTGAGTCTACGTGCTCAGTGTACAAAGCCGTGTAATTCTCTTCCTCACAAATTGATTTGTCCATGCAGTAGATGCCAGGCTTGAGTAATCAGCGTACCAATATAGTACAAAATTTGAGAAAGATTTGGAAGCAAGAATTCCACAATCTCGATCATTTTTGATAGGCCTGTTTTTTGATTCCCAAATTCAGTCAGTCTCAGATGGTTGACTCAGATTCCCAAATCAATAACCTTTGAAATTGGATCAGAACCCGGTTCCAGACTCTGCTAGGTTTGTCGAAGTGCAAATATCATTAATCGAAATATTGTGATGAATGGGTTTAAATGAAGATACCTTTCTTGAAAATACAATGATGGAGTTCGCAAAAATAACCATTCCCGAGCCAGGTATTATCTTGGTTTCAGTCAATCCTGTTATCCCTACATTAGAAGAGCTAAATGTCTTTCAAGAGGCCGTCAAGGAAAATGTAGGGATTCATTCTGGTGGTGTAACCATCATTGATGGCACATCTGCAAAACTCTTACCTGCGGAACACCGGATCAATGCTGGTAAATTCAATACAATGCATGAGGAGTTCTTTAAAGAGCACAGTGCCATGACGGTGTATGTACTCCCCAATATGATTACCAAGATGCTATTTCGGGGAATTCTTAGATCACAAAAAAACCATCCGGTACCCTACCAAGTGGTTTCTGATTTAGAGAAAGCCATAGAAATTGCCCGAATGAATGCAAAGATTGTGTCTTAACACAGGCAGTTAATTTCCTTTTCGATCACCAGCTACAACTATCAAGTGTTACTTAGTTCTGGCCTGAGGAACAGTTGATTTGAATCGCGAATGGGTTAACCGATAAATATTGGACAGAGCGGTTCCCTAACACTTAAATTCCTCATCTGATGAGGAGATACTCAAATGCGTGAAAAATTCTTTTTTTCTTTCTACCTCTGGTCATTTGTTCTGGACAATGGATAAAACAGTGAAATGCCACAAGAAAAGACTAGGCTGTTCATTTAAGAATTAAAGGTGAAACGTGTAGTTAGAATGGTCTGAAAACCCCGCCAATTGTTTCTTCGCTAATTCACGTTCCTAATCTCCCAATTGATCGATTGGAGTCCGTTCCTTGTCGAATGGGACCGTTCATGGGCTTATGGATCCTTATGTTTATGTAAAAACCTGATAAATGAAATACGTAGACATTACCATCCCAGAACCTGGCATCATGCTTTTAACTGTAAATCGCATGGTCCCCACCAAAGATCAACTCAAGGAATTTCAAGAAGAATTGAAGACGCTTTTGGAGACAAACTCAGGATGTATACAGGTGTATGATGGAAGAAACGCCAAGCTTTTGCCAGCTGATTTACGAATTGAATCGGGCAAATGGTCTAAGCGGAATGAAGATTTTCTTAAGCAACATATTGTTTCTTCAGTGTATGTACTGCCCAACATGATTGGTAAAATGATACTACGGGGTATATTCCTTGTACAGAAATCTGTAATACCTCACAAAGTAGTAGACTCAATGGAAAAGGGTATGGAGTACGCACGCCAACAGTTGTCTTCAAACGTTTTGTAAGGAAGTTTAGGAACTACCACTCAAGTACTTCCTTTAGCTTGGCGAAACCAGTGGCGCTTACTACTACTTCGTCACCAGTGCGGAGCACCGCCAAGTGAGTTTCCTTCCCGTATTTGTCTAATTGGGCAATGTGTGAAACCTGCACAATGGAGCTGCGGTGCACCCGCACGAAGACCGTCGGATCCAGCATCTTCTCAAACTGGGTCATGGTCTGCTTCTTCAAATGCTTGCGTTCGGCCGTGATGATCTCCGAGTAATCGTCCTGTGCTGCAATCCGGATGATGTCTGTAACCGGGATGATGGTGATCTTAGTACCATCTTTTACCACCACTTGGTGGGCATAGCCCGACTGCGCCGTTTCGCGCATCTCGGTGGCTTGTGTAGGGGTGGGGGTGTCCTGCTGGGGTTGACTCAACACCTGGCCTACCGCCTCCGCAAACCGTGCCCGGTTGTAGGGTTTCAGGAGGTAGTCCACTGCGTGTACCTGAAAAGCCTTCACCGCATATTCGTCATAGGTGGTAGAGAATATTACCCTGGGTGGCTGGTCCAGCAGTTCCAGTAGCTCAAAGCCAGTGAGCTTGGGCATCTGAATATCAAGAAAAATTAGATCAGGCGTAAGCTCCTGAATCATCCGTAGGCCGTCAAACCCATTTTCGGCCTCACCAACTACCTCCAATTCGGGGTGGTCTTTTATAAAAAGCTTTATAACCTCCCGGGCAGGAGTTTCATCGTCTATGATTACGGTTCTTAGGCTCATGCGAGTTGGGGTATGTGCAAGGTTACGGTGAACTGGGTGCCTTCTTGCCGGGTATCTAGCAGATCAGGGCGCTCGTAAAGATATTGTAGGCGGCGGCGTACGTTTTGTAAGCCAATGCCCTTGCCCGGAGGGCGAGTGGGCTTTTCTTCGCAGCCGTTGGTAATGGTGACCATGAGCATACGTTCTTCCATTTGGGTAGCCACCGTGATGGTGCTTTGCTCTAGAGCCTCGTATACCCCGTACTTGATGGCATTCTCTACCAGGGGCTGCAATATCATATTGGGCACCATCACCTTTTCGGAAATCTCCTCTATACCCAGTATTTCTACCAACAGCTTGTCACCGAATCGAGACTTCTCGATATCCAGGTACAGCCGCATGGTATCTATCTCTTTATGCAAGGTCACCAGATCCGTCTCGGCGTTCCCGATGGTATGACGCAAAAAAGTAGAAAGTTTCACCACCATTTCGTGTGCATCCTCGGGCCGGGTGAGGGTGAGCATGCTGATGGAGTTGAGGCTATTGAAAATGAAATGCGGGTTGAGCTGTGCCTTTAACATAGTTAACTCGCTCTCTTTCAGGAGAGTGCGCATTTCAATTTCGGCCAGTTGTTTTTCTCGGTAGCTCTCCGAATACAGTAGCAGGTAATAGTTGAGCGTGACCACTACGTAGTAGATAGCCCCTTGTGCTGCCCGCCAGCCGGTGTCCTCATCCACTACGTTGGTAAAGGAAACGCCCTGCTGGTGAAACACCCTCAGCAAGAAAACTCCTACGAATAACCAGGCGCCAACCAGTAGGGTAGCGGCTACCCCGTGGGTGAGGATCATGTACCAGACGTTGTTCACGCCTATGCCGCTAAAGCGGACAATGTACCAGATCACTAAGCCTACCAGGGCAAACAAAGCACTGAAAGTCAGGGCTTCCAATAGGGCATCAGACCAAGCAAGGGCCATCGTCCAGCGTATGGCAAGCGCATGAACGGCCGCCACGGCCACCCAGG
>DMST01000279.1:10226-11591 GCA_003454975.1 Cytophagales bacterium
GAGAGTAGATAGACCGTACGGTAGGTTCGATTTTGTGCTATAGGATTAGCCATCGGGATGGTAAGGTAAAAAAATACCCGGTATGACAGCAGCCATACCGGGTATCCAATCGGTGGACGGTGCCGTAGCTTAGTCCATCAAGTATTTTTGAGCTTCACGCTTCAAGTCTTCACGGTCGGCGGTGATGTTAGGGTCGGAGTATATGCGCTGTGACATCTTTGCAATTACACCTTCTTTGTAGCCCAATTTGCTGGCCAAGCGCTGGCAAAATACGATTTCCGACTTGAACACCTGGCGGTCTACTTTCATCAGCTGTACCACGTTGTAGAGATATTCGAACTTCTCGTCGTCCGTAAGGATATCTACATTTTCCAAGGGCTCAGGCTTACCAATAAGGTCATGGATTTCGTCCTCATTCAAGCCGTTTACTTTGCCTATTTTAGTAATGAGTTCTAGCTCCCGGGTATCCAGATCGTTGTCGATGGTAGCCAGGCGGATCAATTCACTCAGTTGCCTCTTGATCATATTCTTTGGTGGTCGTAATGTCAGGGTTCTATACTACGGAAAAAGGTTTTCATATAAAATCCACCCCACATAAATCCTAACTTTTTCACGTGCATGAAATTACAAAAAAAAGCACAGGATATGCCCCTCGCTTTGGAGTGGGCAGGAAAATTGGCGGATGACCCTAGTAGATTCCTTTTTCAGGATGACGCCCCTGTTTGTCGCGGTAAAAATCCTTCAGTGCCTCAATATCAGCATCCAGATCACCCGTAGGCTCAAACCTGGGGCCTATTCCGGTAGTGCGGTTTTTGTAGTTGAGGTAGGCCGGGAAAATCGGGACATTGGCCCCCTGCGCTACGTAGTAAAATCCGGTTTTCCAGTTGGGTGCATAATCCCTGGTGCCTTCCGGGGTTACAATCAAGTATAGGTACTCCCGTTCGTTAAATATATCTACAATAGTATCGGTACTCGACTGCCCGCCTACCTGTCCTGCACCCGGGCGAGAGCGGTCAATGGGGATGGCTCCCATGGCGCGCAAAATAGGCCCGAAGGGGAATCTCATGAATTCTTTCTTGATGGTGAATTTTACACCAACTCCCAGCGAATACATGGCAAAACGTGACCAGATAAAATCCCAGTTGCTGGTGTGCGGACCGCTAACCAATACTGCTTTCTTTACTCCTTCTGGCAAACCAGCCTCGATGGTCCAACCACCCAACCGTATCACCAAACGCCCAATGAATCTCACAAACCAGCTTTCCATCTTGAAATATACGACAAGGGTAGGGCAGGGGCAAAACTCTCTATGGGGACGGTAGGGGCGGCGGTATCAAGTACTTGTTTAGTGCCTCCCCCCAAAAA
>DMST01000279.1:11637-14259 GCA_003454975.1 Cytophagales bacterium
GGGAGCGATCAGGCTTGAAGGTTTTCGAGTGCAGTGCAGTAAGCCTTATTCTACCGTTACGGCAGCCATAGTCTTATCCCAAGCCATAGCCATCTTGCCGTCTTTTGTAAATACGATAGCAAAGTTTTCTACTGACTCATCCAGGCTACCTACCTCTGCCTTCACGGTATACACGTCATTGCTCGCTTTGCGACGGTATGCGCCCCACTGGTGCAAATCGCTGTTCAGAATTACATCCCATTCGCCTTCGTTAGGAATAGTGAACAGTGAGTAAGTACCCGCAGCAACCTCGGTTCCACCAAAAGTTACATCACGGTAAAAAGTGATCTCGGTAGCTTCGTCAGCACCAGTACGCCATACTTTACCGTAAGGCACCAGATCTCCAAAAATCTCACGGCCGTTTACATAAGGGCGGCTATATACCACCTTAGCCACTACATCGTTACCATCTTTCATGTAAGCGATGTCAGTGGGGCTTTTTTGCAAACCAGGAAATTTGGGAGCACGCTGTGCATTTGCGGCCGTGACAATTGCCAAGCCTAAGATCATTAGCGTAAAAATACGTTTCATGAGGGTATTTGGGTTTGAAAGTTCCACCCATAACAACGCGTAACCATGTGCATTGTTGAACCCTGCTTGATAAGCGGTCGTAGGCGGGTATCAGTGACGCTGGGTGAGTTGAAATGTGGGTTGGAAGACAATTACGAAGGTAAAAACCACCCTTGTGCGGCGGCTTTTCCTGGTTAGAAAGGCTTGAGGAGTTACTCGCCCATCTTGCGGAGCCAAGTGTCCAATACGTTACGCTGCGCACTCGTCATCCTGGGGTCCAATCGGGGCGTTAATCGAGGTCGGTTAATCGGTTTTACCACCATGGAAAGAGTTTGGACGATGTCGTCCCGGCTCACCGTGATCTCTATGGTATCCCCCACGCCGGTCATCTCCATGTAGCGATCAATGTCGTTTTTAGACCGAACCCGGAAACCGTTCACGGCCAATATTTCGTCGTTTACATTGATGCCTCCGTCATATGCCGTGGCCCCGCGGTATAGGTTGTTCACCTTGACAATTCCACCTTCAGAGGAAAGGCTACCGCCCCAGTAGGGGGTGGTATTTCCGGCTAGTTCGTCAGTGATCAGAATGCCAGCATATCCAAAAATAGTCTCGTAGTCAGGGCGCTCGGTGCCAAACACGTGCTGCTCAAACCAATCGTCCATTTCAATACCCGCTACCGTTTCAAAAGCCTCTAAGAGCTCCTCATCGGTAAAACCACGGTCCTCTTTCTTGTAAAACTCCCACAAGTACTGCATCACATCATCCAGACTCTTTTCGCCTTGGGTGTGGTGCAAAATTATCAGGTCTAGCAACCCCGCCAGTACCTGCCCCTTGCCATAATAGGAGATGGTAGTATTGTAACTGTTCTCGTTGGGTCGGTACTGCTTGATCCAGGTGTCGAAGCTGGCCATAGCCACGGGCTGCACACGGCTACCCGGACGGCCCTCCACAGAATTGATAAGGTTAAATGTGGCGTTGATGAAATCATCCTCCGTGGTGATGCTCGCCCGTTGCAAGGCTACTCCGGCATAGTAGGAGGTGAACCCTTCCATTACCCACAAGTGGTAGGTATAGTTCTCCTGGGTATAGTCGAATGGCCCCAGCGCCTGAGGGCGAATGCGTTTTACGTTCCACAAATGGAAATATTCGTGAGCCGTCAGGTTGAGAAAACCGTTTACCTGGCTGGGGCTGTAGGCAAACCGACTGGTTTGCAGCGTGGTACTGTTTAAGTGCTCCAACCCTCCTCCACCGCGAGATAGATTGTGTACGATAAAGAGGTAATCGTCATTAGGGTTCTCGCCACCAAATACATCGGTGCATGCCTCTACTACCTGGGCCATTTGCTTTTTGAGCGATGCCTCGTCGTAGTTGGCCCAGCCATACATGGCTACCCGGTGGGTGATGCCCGCAGCTTCGAAGGTGAACTCTGTGTGGTTGCCAATTTCGAAAGGTGCATCTACCAATACATCGTAATCAGGTGCAGAGAAAGTAAACGGTTTACCGGGAACCGCTTTCAACCCGGTACTCACCCTGCTCCAGTCCTTGTACGGCTCTATCGTCACCTCAGCGGGTAAGTCCAAATGCCCGTCCAGATACAGAAAGAGGTTGGTGCCGTTGAAGTAGCCGTGGTCGGCGTTGAGGAAGCTGGTTCTTACTGTAAGCTCGTAGGCATATATCCGGTAGCTTATTCTAACGGTAGAGGCACGGTTCCGCGTAATCTGCCATTCGCTTTTGGTGGTTTGAGTAAACGGCAGTGCCCTACCATTTTGGTCGGTTACCTCAAATTCTTCCAAACTCTTAGAAAATTCCCGAAGCAGGTAAGATCCAGGTGTCCAGGAGGGCAAAACTACCGTCAAGGTGTTATCTCTCTGATCCGTAATTTCCATGGTTACCTCAAAGTAATGGGTGTGAGGTTCGGGCATGCTCACGGTGTACCTAATTAGGGCATCGGCCCAGGCGGATCCTAGTGCCAGCAGGCCGAGGCATATAGTAATGAGCAATTTCTTCATGAGTGATTGAAAATTATGGCGAATCGAAAAGTACAAGTATAAAAAGACGGCCGATGGATAA
>DMST01000279.1:14304-15964 GCA_003454975.1 Cytophagales bacterium
GGGGGCCGTCGCGCAAGGGGTAATGAGGGTAGATGATTGGTTTAGATTTTCCGAGTATCGCTCCGGTCTTCCTCCGTATTCAGAATATCAGGCAGGTTAAACCGGCGCTTCTTTTTGGGTGCCACCCAGAGAATGCCCACTTCCACTTGCAAGTTGTTGGTGGTAAACTGCTGTTCGGTAGTTACTCGGTTTCTGCCGCTGTATATCCAAGGAGTAGCATTGAGGGGCAGAAAGTACCCCGCCTTGCCGGTGAGCCACAGCTGCTTCTTGTCATCATCTTTTGGCATGGGAAATTTGATGGCTACTTGCAGATCGAAGATAGCTTGTAGTTGTACCATCATCATTTGCAGGTTGGGCTGGTTGACCAACGTAGTCAAGGGCACGATGCGGTCATTAGCGCTGCTACGCAAAAAGTAGCCGTAGCCTTGCAGGCCTATTTGAGGGTTGACCAGTAGCCATTTCTCGTTGATGAGCGACCGCCCCACCAGAAAGCTATAGAATAAGTTGAGCGAGCGATAACGTACAGAATCGTTGCGGCGTGCCCAATATCCCAGACCTGACATGGATTGGATGTTAAATTTTTTCCAATAGCTGGCATTGGTGCTGCTTAGCACGCCGTTGCTCCAGGCTAGGGCTTCGGTAGCGTCAGGGCCAAGAATGGGAGTGAATTCACGGAAGTCGGTAAAGTTGTAATGGAAGGTAGTTCCTTCCGCTTTAATTCGGTTGGGAAACAGACTGATTTCCGTGTCCTCGTTTTCGTCATCCTCTTCTTGAGCCAGGAGGGGTTGAGCTATAAGAGACAGACCCAGGAGGAGTCCGATATGCGTAAAGAATTTTATCATGATAGGATGGTATAAAAAAAGAAAGGCTGAGGAGAGTCCTCAGCCTTAAAATTACTACGAAAGCCTAAATGTTTATTCTTTTAGGCAAATTAGTTCAAACGCTCGATGGCAATGGCCGAAGCACCGCCGCCGCCGTTGCAGATACCGGCTACCCCTACGGAAGCATCGTTCTGCTTCAATACGCTTGTGAGGGTAGTCAGGATGCGTGCACCGGAAGCTCCTAGCGGGTGACCCAAGGCTACCGAACCGCCGTTTACGTTCAGGATGCCCTGATCAATGTCTAGTTCCTGGGCGTTGGCAAGCGCCACTGCGGAGAATGCCTCGTTAATTTCCCAGTACTGCACGTCTTTTTTCTCCAGGCCAGCGCGCCCCAAGGCTACGGGGATAGCTTTGGATGGTGCGGTAGTGAACCATAGAGGATCTTGTGCGGCGTCGCCGAAGCTTAAGATTTTCGCGATGGGTTTCACGCCCAATTCTTCTACTTTCTCTTTGCTCATCAGCAGGATGGCCGAGGCCCCATCGTTGATGGTAGAGGCATTGGCGGCGGTTACGCTCCCGTCTTTATTGAACACAGGACGCAAACCGGGGATTTTCTCAAACTTCACCGCTTTGTACTCCTCATCCTCAGAAAGGATCAGGTCATCGCCTCGGCGCTGAGGTACCGCTACAGGAATTACCTCATCGGCAAACTTACCGTTGGCCCAGGATTCGGCCGATCGTTTGTAGGAGTTGATAGCGTACTCATCTTGCGCTTCGCGGCTGATGTTCATTTCCTTGGCGGTGTTGTCGGCACAGCTACCCATCGGGAACTGGTGATA
>DMST01000279.1:16058-34144 GCA_003454975.1 Cytophagales bacterium
GGCCGTGGCCGTATTTGTATCCGGAGCGGGCCTTAGGAATGTAGTAGGGTACATTGGTCATGCTCTCCATGCCACCGGCCATCACCACATCATTGTGGCCCAGCATGATGGACTGAGCCCCCATCATTACCGATTTCATGCCCGAAGAACATACCTTGTTTACGGTAGTACAGGGTACTTCAGAGCTAAGTCCGGCACCCAAGGCAGCTTGGCGGGCAGGGGCCTGGCCTAGTCCAGAGGATACTACGTTGCCGAAGTATACTTCCTGAATTTCTTTAGCGTCTACTCCGGCTTTTTCCAGCACACCTTTCATAGCAGCGCTACCTAGCTGAGTAGCGGTTACCGAGGCAAACATGCCACCAAAACTACCGATGGGGGTACGCACGGCGGAGACGATATATACTTCCTTCATATGTAGGCAATCAATTTAAGTTTCTGCAATCGGTTTCGGGCGCGAAAGTAGGCAATTTTCTGCCAATTTCCGGGTGCTTGACGGACAATACCAGGGGTGGACTTTTGTAGAGCCCTATCTAAGCCTGCGTATTGAGTAACGGATGTCCAACTACGGGCTTACCAATCAGGTTTGGAGGCGGAATGCCTACGATTGCTTTTCCGCTTCATCTGCTGTAAGTACTGTATTTCGTTGGCCTGCATAGCGTCCAGAATCATCTGCGCTTTCTCAGGGCTCAAGCCCATCTCCTCCAGGCGCTTACGCAATTCCTCTTCGCTCTGGGGCATAGCCTCTGCTTCCTGTTCTTCACCCTCTTCCGTAGGCTCTGCATCTTGCTCTTCCTGCGGGTCGGGAGATTCTCCCTCTTCAGGCTCACCTTGCTCCTCGCCCGGTTCTTCGGGTTGTTGCTCTTGCTGCTGATCACCCTCCTGTGGCTCTTGGCTTTCCTGTTGTTGTGGGTCGCCTTCCTGCTGTTGATCAGACTCCTGCTCCTCTCCCTCCTGTTCTTGTTGTTCCTGCTGCTGTTGTTGTTCTTGCTGCTGCTGTTCTTGCTCTTTTACCAACTCATCCCGCAAGGCCTGTAGCTTAGCATTGTTGGGGTCATTGCTCAGCGCCTGGTTTACCACATTGAGCGCCTGCTCAAATTCTTCTTGAATGAACAAGTTGGCACCTTGATGAAAGGCCGTTTCAGATGTTTGCGCAGCTCCTTGTGCCCAGGCACCGGTAGAAAGTGCGATGCATAGGGCGAGTGCCCCAATAGCTTTCAACTTGTTCATATACTATTGATTATCAATCTCACTTATCACTTGAATACGGCTCATAAAGCCTTGGTATGCCGCTACGCTTGGGTCTTGCTGCATGCCGTCCACCAACAGCTGTAGGGCCTCGTTGTATTTTCGTTGTGCCACCAAAGCATCCGCTTGCTCTTTTAACTGCTTCGCATAATCAGAAGGTTCCGGAGGTTCGGGAGATTCTCCTTCCTCCTGTTCTTCTTGCTCCTTGCGCAGCAAATACTTCTTTAACATCTCATAGTTGTAGCGGGCCTCTGCGTTCTCTGGGTTTTCCTTCAGGGCTCTTTTGTACATAGCCAGGGCATCCTCAAACCGTTCTTCCACGAAGCCCACACTTAGTAGGTAGCCAGATTGATTATAGGCTTGACTAGCTACTATTCCTGAGGCTAGATCAAGCACCGGTCTGTAGGCCTGAAAAGCTGAGTCTAGTGTAGACAGACCACCTAAAACACCCGCCTGTTGTTGTTTTTGTATTTCTAGTAAGGCTGTCTGTAGCTGAATTTTTTGCCGGTTGTTGCCCGTGTCTAGCAGGGGCAGCAAGGCCGTCAGGGAATCCATGGTGTATTGGCCTGCAGAAAAGTAAGCATGGCCTATCGCTAACTGGATATACCCCAGGGAGTCTGGGTCTTCCAAAGAATCGCGCAGAAAGGTAAGGTGAGGGATGGCCTGTACATACCGCGCTGAATCAAATGCCAGTAAGGCTTCCTCACGTGCATCATTCCGGTTGGCTACACTATGCAGCCAGGTAAAGAAGGGAATCGCCAACAAAACCATGGCCAATCCTCTCATAGCTTAATCACCTTTATGTTTAGTAAAACGTCCAAGAACAAGAATGCGAGGGCTAACGCCAGAAAATAGTAATACCGGTTGGCGCTCACATCAATTTCCTTGGTATCGCGTAGCTCACCTTCTATGGTTTCTATGGTGGCAATGAGCCTGCCAATGTCATTTTGCCCGCTGGAAATCTCAAAATAGCGACCGCCAGTTGTGCTGGCCAAATCTTGTAAATCGTTAGAGTTTAGCTGGCTAGTAACCAAGTTGCCTTGTGGGTCTTTTTTGAAGCCGTTGCGTACCGGAATCAGGGCACCTTCTTGGGTACCCACGCCTAATGTGTACAGACTGATGCCTGCTTCGGTAATTTTCTCCGCAATTTCTTCAGTATCCTCCCCAAAATCCTCACCGTCGCTAATCAGCAATATGATCTTGCTAGTTTGGCGACTCACCTGCGATTCGTCCCCCGTTAGCTTGTCGAGGGCTAGTTGCAACGGAGGACCAAAGTCGGTGCCCGTCCTGGGTACTAACCCAGTATTGAGGGTGCTGATCAGTAGATTCAGGATATTCTCATCTTCCGTCAGGGGACATTGAATAAAAGCATCGCCCGAGAAGATGATCAAGCCCAAACGGTCTGTACTAAAAGCCTGTACTAGTTTGCGCAACTCAGCCTTTACCTTTTGCAGTCGAGTGGGCTGCACATCACCAGCATTCATGGAAATAGATAAATCTACCGCAATGTAGATATCCTTCCCGATGGCTTTTACTTCCTTTTTGGCATCACCTATAGAAGGGCCAAGTAATGCCATAATAAGTAAGGCAAACCACAAGGTGCGTAGTATCAGCTTGAAAACTACGTTTTGCCAACGACTATGAAGCCGGATGGCAATTCGCCAAGTCCGCAAAATGTAGAGTACATATCCTAAAATAAACAGCAGGATGAAGAATCCTTCGAGGCTTCCCAGAGAATTGTTCCAGCTCATTCAGTCCGATTTGGGGGGCTAAAATACAACGGATTCACGGGTGTAAAAATGCCTTGTGGCGGAAGGTAGTACATGCCCGTGGGTGGTAAAGTGGGTGAATTGCTTGCCAGAGCGGGTTTCTTTCACATCCAATTTCTTCCTTTTATACAAAGTTCGGAACTCTCGACTTCTATTTCAGTTCTACTGTGTGTTACAACAATTAATTGAGGCAAAAGACGTTAGTGTGACTTTTTGCCCTTTCGCTCGAGAATTATGATAAAACGAATTGCAGGGCTAATGGCCCTTCTCATGCTGGTACAGTGGGGAGTGAATGCACAAGGCTACCCGGGAGCACGTGGTGGCGGTAGAGGGGGCGGTTCTAGTATCAAGGGCCGGGTAACTGGTACCATTATGGACGCCGACGAAGATGCACCGATTGAGTTTGCTACTATTGCTATTAAGAAAGGGGATGGGTCGATTGTAAACGGGGCGATTGCAGACTCCGATGGTAAATTTAGGATCATAGAGGTACCCATGGGCAAGTATACCGTGGAGGTTTCCTTTGTGGGGTATGAACCCATCAGTCAGGAAATTGAGCTTACACCCCGAGAGCCTGATGTCAATTTAGGGTCTCTTACACTAGCTAGTAACACGCAAGCCCTCGATGAAGTAGTGGTAGAAGGGGAGCGAGATCTGATAGAAAACCGAATTGATAAAATTGTCTATAACTCTGAGCAAGACATTGCCAATAGGGGAGGAAATGCTGCGGATGTATTGCGCAGAACCCCCTTGCTGAGTGTAGACTTAGAGGGGAATGTTCAGCTTCGCGGAAGCGGAAATATCCAGGTCCTACTCAACGGCAAGCCTTCCAGCTTGTTCAGTGGAGGTAATCTGGCAGCAGCATTGAATGCGCTACCTGCAGACCAAATTGTTTCAGTAGAGGTAATTACCGCTCCTTCGGCCAAATACGATGGTGAAGGTAGTGCGGGCATTATTAACATTATTACCAAGAAGAAAACCCTAGAAGGGTTCGCTGGAAACGTAAATCTTTCTGTAGGTACGCGCCAGAACTCCGCCGTGGTAGGCGTTTCCACCGGTAAGGGTCGGTTTGGGTTCAATATGAACTCCAATTTATTTTATTCTTGGCCTCGGCTTACCACTAATACCCTGATCCGTACGGTAGATCAAGGCGATGGTCTTACCCAAACCTTGACTGATGATGGTGGACAAGATTCCTATACTTTGGGTGGATTCTTAAGCGGTGGGTTCTTCTACGATTTCAATGCCTATCATAGTTTGAATGCAAACTTCCGGGGCCGTGGCTTCGACCGGGGAGGTGCCGGAAATTTCACTACTACTTTTGAAGATCAGTTATTGGGTATTAATCAGGAGTATTCTCGGTTTTTGGATGACCGTAGTTTCTCTTCAGGATTTGAAGGTTCCCTGGACTATGTAGCCAAGTTTGCCGACAATCCGAAACGAGAATTTACGGCTTCTTATCAGTTGGACGGCAGTATCCAGGACCAGCGTCAGGTGATCCAACAGCAGGATGATATAGGGAACGACCTTTCCCTATTCAGGGATGAAGTGAATGTAAACGATGGCGATAACCGCGAGCACACCATCCAGTTGAACTATGCTCATCCTTTTGGAGAGTTGTTGCTGTTGGAAGTGGGAGCCAAAGGCATCTTCCGGAATCTGACTTCTACCTATACCTACGATACGCTGAATCAGGAGACCAAGCTATATGTAGAAAATCAGGACCTATCCGATGTTCTAAATTATACTCAGAACGTAGAGGCAGGTTTTATCCAGACCAACTGGAAGCTATCGGATAATTGGAGTGTACTAGCTGGTATTCGATACGAGGCCACCCAGATTGGCGGTTCTTTCCGCGACCAGAGCGAGGAGGCCTCCTTTGCCAATAACTATGACAACTGGCTACCTAGTATTACCGTAAACCGCAAGTTAAATCGATTTACTAGTCTGAAGGCCAGCTACACTCAGCGGATCCAGCGGCCTAACTTACGCTTCATTAATCCCTTCCAGAACACCGCTCAGCTGCGAAATATATCTACCGGTAATCCTGACCTGGAAGCAGAAGTTACTGATCAATATGAGGTAAGTTATAGCACCTTTGTGAAAGGGTCTGCTATCAATGCTTCTGTATTTTATCGCCGGACCAATGATGTAATTACCAGCTACCTGGATCCAGAAACTGGAATTACCACTTTCGCCAATATTGGGGTGAACAACTCCATCGGGGCCAACTTTTTCGGCTCAGTCACACTGTGGGAAATTCTTACCCTCCGTGGTAATGTGAATGCATCCACTTTTAATGCTTCCGGCACCCTCAATGGGGTAGATCTCAGCCGTCAGGCCATTATTTGGGGAGGAAACATGAGTGGCACTGTAAAGTTGCCCAAGGACTGGACGATAGAAGGTTTCGGCTTCTACCGTGCTCCTCGTCAGACTATTCAAGGTTTCCAGCGCTCATTTAGCCTTTTGAGTGTAGGCATTCAAAAGCAGATTTGGGATAAGAAGGGGGCTATTGGTCTACGGATTGTAGAGCCATTTGTGGTGAACAAACGATTCGGTGGTATCTCCTCCGGCGAAGGATTTACCCAAGAGAATGTTGTCTTGGTACCCTTTCAGTCCTTTGGGGTTAGTTTCCGGTACAACTTTGGCAAGATCGGAGACCGTGTACGTGGTCGTAGAAGCCGCATCAATAACGACGATGTGCAAGACGGCGGCGATGCACGTAGCGGAGGGTTTGGCCGTTAAGGCTTAACCTAAATGATACAATGGAAAAGGCTCTGAAAGGAGCCTTTTTTTATGCTATTTCTGAACTGGCGATGGGGTGTGCTTCCCAATAGGCACGGGCAATACCCATAGCTACTGCCTTCGATTTGACCACTTTATAGGGGGTAGGGTTCTTGGTGAGGAGGAAAACCCCTTTCATCATCAATTGTGCAATAGTATTGGGCACTACGTATATATATAGTGGCGACTTAGCACGCAGTGTATCGAAGTTTTCCTTAAGCCATTCTGCTTGTCTAATCCGGATGGGAGATGGGAGGAAGTTTTTGCTTTTGGTGCCATCTAGCACCACCACATTTCGTTTTTGATGGACTAAAAAATCATCTAGCTCTTTTAGATGTTCATCAAATTGGGCGAGACTAGGTGCCATCTCCTGATACTCAATGAGCATAATATTAGGCTCAGGAATGGACAGATAAGCGAATTTCATGCAGGTAGTGAAAAAAATGCCAAGAACTATAGTGCAAGATAATGTTAAGAAAGTGAAAATTTAACCTAGGCTTAAGATTAATTTCATGTAAACGCTTGGCATACCTTACGTTTCTCTTTTCCGGAAGAGGTAATAGGACATGAAAATAAAAGCCCCCGCAAACCTACGATTGCGGGGGCTTTAGTTTAGGAGTATTCTGGGCGTTACAGAAGCGTTATTCCGAAATAAAGGTTCAGGAAGGTAAGCAAGAAGATGATTGCCAACACAATAGGTGCTATGTAACTCAGGGTAATATTGAGGTATTTTTGTAGGAAACTACCTTTGAATCCTGGATTCCCCTCCTCAATTTCTGCATCAAAGTTTTTCCGTTTCCATTTATAAATCACAAAGATGGAAATGATACAGCCACCAAGGGGCAAGAAGGTATCATTGGCAATGAAACCCACTAGATCCAAGAAGGCAACTCCACCTTCAACCCCAGGTAATACATTCATGCTACTGAGTGATGCACTAGCACCATAAGACAGCAGGGAAGGTACCCCAATGGCAAAGATTAATCCTGCGACTAACCAAGAGGCTGCACTGCGCTTAATTTTCCATTCGTCTACTACATAGGCAACGGGAACTTCTAGCAGAGAAACCGTAGAGGTGAGTGCAGCAAAGGAAAGTAGTAGGAAAAAGACTGAGCCAATTATAATACCCAGTACAGGGCCTAGGGACTCAAATACGCCAGGTAGGGTAACAAAGATCAACCCGGGACCACCCGAGATGCTAGCCATGTCACCTTCAGATAGGTAAGCTACCAATGGGAACATCATAAGGCCCGCGATAAATGCGATACCCACGTCGAACAAAGTGATATAGGCTGCCGATGACACAATGTTGTCTTTCTTGCTCACATAACTACCGTAGGTGATGAGAGCACCCATACCCAGTGAGAGGGAGAAAAAGGCTTGCCCCAGGGCACTGTATACTACATCGAAGGTGATTTCTGAGAAGTCGGGAACTAGATAGAACGAAAGTCCCTCGCCTGCATGAGGGAGTGTGAAGGCATAAAACATTAGGCCCAGAATCATGATAATCAAGGCTGGCATGAGAAAACGGGCTGCCTTTTCGATACCCCCAGAAATACCCCGTGAAACGATGAAGGCTGTAATGGCCATGAAAATAAGTCCGTAGAAACCAACCCGTTGCCAGTTGGCAGTGAAAGACCCAAATTCTTGCCCGATGCCAAAGTTTCCTTGAACCATCTCCAAGAAGTAACCAAAAGCCCAACCGGCCACTACATTGTAAAAAGAGAGGATTAAAAAGCCAGAGATGATACCCAACAGACCTACTATGGTAAAGCCTCCTCCTTTGAGTGCCTTGAAGGCACCTACTGGGTTTTTGTTGGTATGTCTACCAATGGTAATCTCGGCCACCATTACAGGATAGCAAAGGATAAAACAAAAGCCCAAGTAAAGTATAAGGAACGCGGCGCCACCGCCATCAGCTACCTCGAAAGGGAATTTCCAAATGTTCCCCAAGCCTACCGCAGAGCCTGCGGCGGCCAAAATGAATCCGAGCTTGTTGGAAAATCCACCCCGCCCGGAGTTACCTGTCATTGCCATGGGTTAATGGTCTAATTGGTGTTTGGTTAAAGCTGCAATATGCTGGCCTAGCGTGAGATTTCCAAGATAGAATTTGGTTGGTGGCCGTGTTTTCGTGATATAAGTTGTACAAAACCAAGGTCGTTAATATCCAATCACACGCAGTGTGTCCAGATTTAGCCGCACCTCGAGCCAATCTCGAAGTTCGGCTTGTTGGGTGGTTCGGCTTGATCTACTCACTTGGCGATTCCAAGAAACCATGGCCGTAGGTATGGTGTCGGTGTGCCCTTCCAGGTCACTCTCTATTACCCTGGAGAAAGCAAATTTTTGCAAGTTGGGGTAATGGACTTGCAATTCTCTTTGCACCTGCCGAAAAGGAATGCTGTCTCCCCGGTACCGGATGATCTCATCTTCGAGGACCCTGATCTGGGCATTTTTGTTCTCGATGAGAGAATCTTTGGATAAAAGTAGCTCCTCGTTTTTTCGGTAAATGTCCTCAATAATGGCATTTCGAGTTTCCTGGCTCACCTGAGCAGAATACCGTTCGATGGCTTTTGAGGCATCACCTGACTGGAACAGTTTTAGCTGGGCTTTCTCTAAGCCGTAATCCTCTTTCATGGCATTCACCAAACGGGCCTCTTCTCCTGCCGGGATAAACTCGCCCATCAGAAAAACCTCGATCAGAGGGATGGTATCATTGTAGATTATAGTGGATTGTACCACCTCGCAATCTTGGTAATTAAACTCTTCCGTGATAAACGTCTCTGCTCGGTTGAAGAAGATTGATTCTTGAATGACCTGTACGAAAAGAATGGCACTGGGAATGATGACTATTAGCACAAACATGTAGATGAATCGTTTGTACTTCTTTTGAGTGGTTTCCGATACATAATCTACCAATGGAAAGCGTAGATACCGGACTACCGCCCAAGTGCTTACACTGATGATGACACTGTTGAGCAAAAACAGATAAAATGCCCCAAGGAAGAAAGACCAATTCGCGGTAGCTATGCCGTAACCGGCAGTGCATAGAGGGGGCATTAGAGCAGTAGCAATAGCTACCCCAGGTACTACATTGTTCTTCTCTGCCCGTGAGCCTACAATGATCCCTGCCAACCCACCAAAGAGTGCCACCGCTACATCCAAAACTGTAGGGCGGGTACGGGCAAGCAACTCGTCTTGTAGCTCCTTAAGCGGGGTAATTAAAAAGTAAATGGTAGCCGTAGCCAAGGAGATAACTACCATAATGGCGAAATTATTCAATGCCTTGGTAAGCAGTTTGAAATCGTTGGTACCTACGGCTAATCCAATCCCCAATATGGGACCCATCAGGGGCGAGATTAACATAGCACCAATAATGACTGCGGTGGAGTTGGTGTTAAGGCCAATGGAGGCTATAAAGATGGAACAGATCAAAATCCAAACCCGGGGCCCTTCGAAAAAGATGTCCTTTTTTATCCCGCTAGTAGAATCTGCAATATTAGTGCCCTCGTGAATGTTGAGGGTGTGATGTAGATATTCACGAATGTTGGTGAGAGCTTGCCTGCCGGTTTGTTGGCGCAGTGCATTAGAGCCTGAGTCCTGCTCAGTAGCAGAATCTGTTTCTGGGGAGAGTGAAGGGTCATCTTGCATGACGAAAAGTAATAACTTTTCCCAATACTTTAGGAAGGCTACCTAATCAGCAAACGCCCTTTACCTTCGGTTTTGCAGGCCACTCAAATCGGCCCAACTGTAGGCTGTGGTGTAAGGAAGGTCATCCTTACATTGAATCTGAAAATCCAATGCCTCGATTAACCAATCAAAAAACTGAAGGAACCTCGTCTCTTTTAGTTGAAAGGTTTTCTCCGAAGGAGGGAGAAAGGTGGGCTCATATTCGTCCATACTTATGGTGAGAGTATGATACTCAGCAAGGGCTAGGGCCCATTCTAGTTGCCGAATTTGTTGCGGTAGGCGAGGACGCTGTGGGGGTTGTGGCCCGCAAATAGTGATGAGCCACGGGCGAAGTTCGCTGGTATTAGATCGTAATAAGGATAAGGCCGAAGGAATCCCTACTTCGGGACCGTCGCATCCACCAGAGGATAATTGAGGAGGAGATAGTCGATATAATTTCTGGGGCCAAAGTATAGTGTTAGCACCATTTCCATAGGTGACAATTCCTATATCTAATATATCCTTGAGCTCAGGTCTCAAGTTGACTTGTCGGTAAAAACTCTTCAGACCTCTATACATATCCTGTAAGGGGACTCCTTCCATTCGCAAAGATGTGTCTAAAAGAAGAATACATCGCTGCCGGGCTCCTAAGTCTCGTTGAAACCCTTTATTGGATAATTCCATAACCAAAACCCTTCGTAGTACCTTCATCAAAAAGGTCTAATTGCCCGGATTCTGGAAAAAGAGTTCGTGAATGGAGAGTATTATCTCGTGAACTAGGGTATCGTGTTGGTTAAATCATCCGCTCTTGAGGGTATACTGGAATAATTGCTCGCGAACCACGCCTTTGTATTGCTCTCCAATGGGTATTTCTTGCTTGCCCAGATATATATGCTTGGCACTCACCGCTGTTATGGCATTTACCTGCACTGCAAAGGATCGATGTACCCGGATGAAATAACCAGGAGGTAATTGGTCGAGTAGGTTGACTAGGGTAATGCTATATACGTAGTTTTTCTTTTCCGTTATCACCCGGCAGTACCGACGATCTGCCTCTAAGTACCGAATTTGATCAATGCTTAGCCTATGAAACCGGGTGCCTTCTCGAATGAAAACGGCTTGTTCTGACCACAAAGGTTCTTTTGTTTTGGTTTTTGGAGTCTGTGACCTGGCGGCTCTATTAAGGATACCCAACGTAAGCTGAACTTGAAGGAGTCTGGCAGGTCTTAATAGGATGGCCGATGGATAGTTGATCAATACCGGCAACGCAGTTGCGAGTTGTTCTTCGGCAACCACTAGAATGGGCTTTTGTAGGGTTCGGGTTAGACCAATGAAGGAATGCAGTGTCTGTTCGATAGGCTCCTCAGTAGTCCACAGATCCCAAATAATGGCATCGATAGGAGGTAGGGCATTTTCTCGATAGGGATCCAGCATCTGAATGGAGTATCCCTGTGCACGAAGATCCTTGTAGAGCCCGAGGTTGGTGGCATGATTGGTCATAAAGCCTAGCTTTATGGTAGGTTGTTCTGGGGTAGTCAGGGCAGGCATGGGTGGTATTTATCGTAGTTCCGATATCACTAATATGCTCATTAATCGGTAGATGACGAGCCCAATAGAGTGAGAAAGACTACATAACCAAGGAAAATACTAAGACTTGATGAACGGGCTTCCCCTATAGTAAGGAAGGGAAATTACGCGAGTATAAACTGTAAGTTATTTATGCCGTCCCAAAATATTCAATCGAGCCATCAACTGATCCCTATACTTATCTCCTACGGGGATTTCTTCCTCTTCTACGAAAAGCATATTGCCCTCAAAAGCGGTTAATTTTTCCAAGTTAATGGCAAAGGATCTGTGGACCCGGAATAAGGATGGGTGATTGATTTGTCCAGTTACATCCTTCAGGCTCATGGATAATCTTATAGTATCTTTGCGATTATTCACCCAAAACACTACATCGCAGTAAGAATCTTGTGCTTGCAGATATAGTAATTGGTCAAAATGCAGACAGTGGTATCGATTGGATCTTCTGATGAAAAACCGATCACCAATAAAAGAGAGACTCGTAGATTCTACGCTGGGGTCTTGCCTGTCGGCCATTGTGTCCAGGGCTACCTCAATGGCGGCATGCAAGTTGTCCAGGTCGAAGGACTTAGTTAGGTAGCCTACCTTCTTCACCCCTCTTAGTCGGTTTCGGAAAGTAGATACAGGATGCTGGGTGAGAAAAATTACCGGAATAGTTCGGTCCTGTTGTACTCGGGCTGCCAAGTGTATGCCATCCCGATCTTGCTCGTCACCCAAATCAATATCAAGCAGTAATAGGTCAGCGCCTTCTCCTTCAATCTTCTTTACGGCGTCTTCATAAGAATTGGCGTACTCGGTTTGCGGATACCCCATTTCGCGGAGCGCGCTGGTGGTTTCTTCCGCAATAATCCACTCATCCTCTACGAGTAGTATTTTGATGGATTGGTCAGGCTGTAGCAGTGCCATGCAATTTTTGTGCTTTAGAAGCCCATTGCAAGGTCCATTCCGCTCCTTGATTGTATGCGTAGCCCAGGCTTCCTTTTAGTTGTTTTTCAGCAATTAAAAACAAAACATTCAATCCGAAAGACTTTTGCCGCATTACTTCTACCGCATCGGGTAGCCCCGGCCCATTATCTGCTATCCTCAGGCATAGTTTTCCGTCAGCTTTGAAATCCCAGGATATATATAGTTCCAGATTTCTTTCGGGAGTCATTCCATATTTTACTGCGTTGGTTACTAGTTCAGTCGCAATTAGCCCAATGAGTTTCATCTCTTCTACATCCAATTCCAGTTCTGGCCCTGATAATTGAATGGTGTCTTCTGGCAAGCTAGAGAGCTCCATTAGCTTTTCCAGTAGGTTGATGAGGTAGGTCCGAAGTGACATGGATTTCTTCTCGTCAAGGTCGTTATACAACTGACGATACAGCGCCACCATCGATTCCAGTTTGGCCATACCGGCCTGCATGGCTTCACGTTGTTCTGAATGGGTAGCTGCGCGAACTTCCAAAGCATAAAATTTCTGAATAAAGGCCAAATGGTTGAGCGTGCGGTGGTTGATCTCTGCGTTGAGTTTTTGAATTACGGTGTTTTTCCGACGGACTGCCCTATATCCTAGGCCTAGGGCAACTGCTAGGGCAATGATTAGCCCAAGAATAGCCAATAAAAGATACTGATTCCGTTGTTGCAGTTCGTTTTTCTCGTTGGCTGCCAGTAAAAACCCGTTTACCAAATTCAGCTCCTCAGTCGTTTTTCGGGTCTCGTACTGAGTCTCGAGTTCCTGTGTGTTTCGTTGTTGTTCAGAATTCAGAACGACGCCTTGCAATGAGTCGTATCGGTCTAGGTAAGCAAGTAATTCTTGACTGTTCTCTGTTTGTGCGTATAACTTCCTTTTCAGGTCAGTAAGCTTAATCAGGCTTTCAATTATTCCCTGCTTTACCAGAATAGGTTCTGCTCTATTGAGAATTGCTTCTACTTGCGAAAGCTCACCCACGGATAAATAATAGGCTGCAATAGAAAGATCAAAATCAGCCACTGCCGCAGAGTCCTCAGATTGCCTGCGCCAACTATCCCCCAGAGAAATAAGGGGCACCATGTTTTCGGATATTTCCCCGCTTTCCAATTCTGATGAAATCAAATAACCAATACTATTAATAACACCTTCAGGATCCTTTTGAAATTGCCAGATGTCCAGGGCTTTGTAATAGTAGACCCTAGCCGAGTCATATTCTTTTTCGGCATGGAATACTTTGCCCAAATTCATAAATAAATACCCCTGCAGCCTAGATTCTTTCTCTGCCAGAGAAAGACCTTGCTCTAAGTATTTCTTAGCTGTTTGGAGGTTTCGCTGTTTAATAAAGATGTCTGTTATGGAATTGTATGTTTTTCCTTGGTATTGGATCAGTTCTGACATGATAAACCAATCCAAGGCCTGCAACTGAAATTGAAGTGCCCCATCCAGATCACCCTGTTTACTTAGGATTATCCCCCGGTTGGCCTTAAGGTTGTTTAGAGCATCTTGATTGGTTAGGGCTTGGAAGAAGCTCATCGCAGAGTCATTAAATGCTAGAGCTAGGTCTAACTTGCTTTGTTCGATGCCTAGTACATTCCCTTGCAAATAGAATTCTGCTAAGCTAGAGGAGTCGTTTCGTATCTTAGCCTGTTCAATGCCGTAAGCTAACAAGCTGTCTGCCACAGAGAAATTCCCAATTCTGGTATTTGCTTCCAGGTAGTTCGTCAGGATTAAGAAATATTGGGGGTGATCAATCGTGATATAACCTAATAATCTTCCAGATGTGCTGATAGCCTGTTTGTATTGCCCATTCTCTTTCAAGGCATGTCCCAGATGAAGAAGGCTACTATTAATGTATCGTTGGTTGTTGATTGCTTCGGCGATTCGCAAAGAAGAATTGAATAGCAGAATGGTTGAGTCCCACTGTTGCCTTTTCCGAACGGAGAATCCAAGCCTGGCAAAGTTTAGAATACTGTCTACTGATTGGAGGCTGTCTTTTTCTGAAAATGATTGAGCAGGGGTAGTTGAAATCGTACTCCAATATAGTGAAATTGCAATAATGGATTTTATAATAGTGGAGCTACTCATATGACGCCAATATACAAGAAAAAGCACCCTAATGCTTAGGGTGCTTTATTGGACATCAAAAGGTCCTGGTATTTATCGGGAAGCAATACCTTCAGGTAGCGGTTTTTCCTCTTCAGCTTGCATGGAGTCGGGTGGAGTATTACCCCCGTATGGGTCCCCTTCCCCTCCGGTATTGGCTAGTATAATTGCTTCTTCTATGGTATCATCATTGTAACATGAGGTTACGGTCAAAGTGCCCAGGGCCAATGTGCAGGCCAACAGAGCGGTACGAAAATTTAGTTTCAAAATTCATCCTTTTTCAGTGTTTTCAATTCGCTTCGAAAAGGATGATGGCCATCATCTTAACCTGCTGTCGGGCAGCAAGACCGGGTCACTCACTCAGTGTCCTCGGAAGACGATGTGAAGGTGCAGCATGGGCTTTTGCTGAGAAAAAGAGAGTACCAAAGCCCTGTATTCTTGTTCCGAATAGGGTGATTTCTTCCGTTAAAAATTGATGGGGGGGAGGTTTGAGGCTTACACTTTCGCAGCCCCTGGGGGTGCATCAGGTTCTAGACCCGGCTTTTTGTGTTTCTAGGCAAGTGGTTATCTTTGAGTCCAAATTGCAACCACGCATGGAAAACCTTAACAACCTTGCCTTGGAACGGGATGGTAGCACCCTAATTGTTACCATCGATCGGCCAGACAAGATGAATGCCCTCAACGTGGAGACCGTTGAAGAATTCCGTACCGTTTTTCAAGAGGTATATGACGATCCCACTATAGCGGGGGTGATTGTGATAGGCTCAGGGGAGAAGGCATTCGCGGCGGGAGCCGACATTAAAGAGATCGCTGCGCTCAATGAAATGAACGCCCGCAAGTTTGCCGAAAACGGTCAAGAGGTCTTTGGGCAAATCGAAAACTGTCCCAAGCCAGTGATTGCAGCCGTAAATGGATACGCCTTGGGAGGTGGATGTGAACTGTCCATGGCTTGTCACATGCGAGTAGCCAGTGCCAATGCCCGTTTCGGTCAGCCCGAGGTAAACCTGGGAGTGATCCCTGGCTATGGTGGTACGCAACGTCTCACCCATCTGGTAGGTAAAGGCAAAGCCTTTGAACTGATGATGACCGGTGACCAAGTAAAGGCTAACGAAGCGAAGGAACTGGGCCTTGTAAACCATGTAGTAGACAGCCAGGAAGAACTATTGCCCAAGTGCAAAGAGATACTGGATAAGATCTCAGCAAAAGCTCCCCTGGCTATAGGTATGGTGGTAACCTGTATCAATGCTGTGTTCTCTAACGAAGAAGATGGTTATCAAACAGAAGCCAACAGTTTCTCGAACTGTGTGAAATCCGAAGATTTTAAGGAGGGTACCAAGGCATTCTTAGAGAAACGCACTCCCTCTTTCAAAGGAGTATAATGGCCAATCCTTTACGGAGATTATTAGGTGAGACCGCCCTATATGGTCTTAGTAGCGTATTAGGGCGGGTACTCAATTTTTTATTAGTCCCTCTTTACACCCAAGTATTACCTGCCGACGGATACGGTATTGTCACCGATTTGTATGCTTGGGTTGCATTCCTGCTGGTGGTCTATACCTTTGGTATGGAAACCTCCTTTTTTAGGCACGCAACCAAGAATCCTGAGCATGCTGAGCGATACTATCGGGCTAGTACCACGGCTATTTTTATAACCTCCCTTACTTTGAGCCTGCTTTTGGTTGGTTTGGCCACACCTATTGTGGGCTACCTCCAGTATCCAGGCAAAGAAGTATTCGTGTATTGGCTAGTCGGTATTCTCTTTATTGATGCCTTTTCGGCCATACCCTTTGCTCAACTTAGGCTCCAGCACAAAGCCAAACCCTTTGCCATCATCAAGCTGTTTGGGATAGCATTGAACATTGGCCTCAATTTGTTTTTCATACTCCTATGCCCGGCTGTGCATGCAGGAGAGGCAGTCCCCTTTTTATCGCCATTGGTGGAGTGGGTGTATAAACCAACGTGGGACGTAGAGTATATCTTTCTCAGTAACCTGGTTGCCAATGGTGTTATGCTATTGCTCCTGGTTCCTACCCTTCGCACGTTTCGGCCCGAGTTTCAATGGAAGTTCCTTCGACCTATGCTGGTTTACGCCTATCCACTCCTGTTTATGGGCATTGCGGGGGTAACGAACGAGATGATGAGTAGGGCTTTCTTAAAACAACTAATGCCCGAGGGGTTTTATGCTGGAAGGACCAACCAAGAATCCTTGGGGATTTTTGGTGCATGCTACAAGTTGGCCGTATTTATGAATCTAGCCGTACAGGCCTTTCGGTATGCTGCCGAACCTTTCTTTTTTGGCAGAGCTAAAGACAAAAACTCTCCCCAGTTATTTGCTCAAGTTATGCATGGTTTTATTCTGCTGGGGGCGCTGATGCTGGTGGGTATAACCGTAAACTTAGAGTGGTTGGGCCCCTTGATGCTGCGACGGCCAGAATACCTGGAAGCACTTCATATTGTACCTACACTACTGCTCGCGAATTTACTTTTGGGTGTCTATTTTAATTTGTCTGTTTGGTTCAAATTGACCGATCGTACATATTTTGGGACGGGGATTGCACTGGGGGGAGCTCTGCTAACGGTAGTGTTTAACCTCATGCTGATCCCTACCTGGGGCTATGAAGGTGCAGCATTGACTACAGTTTTGGTATACGCCGTCATGACCATCGCTAATTTTTGGTTAGGCCAAAAACACTACCCCATTCCTTACCATACTAATAAAGGACTCTTGTATCTGTTCCTTTCTACAGTAATCGCCTTTGGTTTCCGCTACTACTTACTTCCCACAGGTACTATTGTCAGTTTGGTCGTTGGTAATCTATTGTTGCTATCACTTCTGTTAGTGATGCTACGTTTCGAACGCAGATTATTCAAGACCCTTACTTAGTAATCAGGGAGGCACTTTGATAAGATAACCCGAATTGGGTCTGGATTTCTTTGCTATTTTTGAAGCTATGGAGATTTTAGAAAAAGCCCATGAAGGAGTAGTTGTACTGCAGCCTGAGGGGAAACTGACCATTGTAGAAGGAGCCACGGTACTTTATGATCATGTGAAGAAGTCCTTAGGATCAGGTAATAATCGAATTGTATTCAATTTAAGCGCGGTCCCACTGTTAGATTCTACAGGTATTGGTCAGATTATTTCCAGTTATACTGCCATTCAAAAGTCAAGTGGAAAATTGGTTCTGGCCTCGCTACAGCCTAAAACAAAAGAGGTGCTGAAGATCACTCGGCTATATGAGATGTTTACCGTCACAGATACGGTAGAGGAGGCGGTAAATGCCTTAAAGTAAGTACCTGAAAATCACTAAAACCACATTATGAAAACCAAAAATCCGCTGGTAGCGGCCTTGCTCAGCATTGTGTTGCCAGGAGCTGGTCTGCTGTATACCGGAGCTGCTGCTCTCGGTTACCTATTCATTTTGATTTCAATAGGTTTAGCTCTTAGCCCGCATTGGGTGGCCAATTCATATTCTACCATCTATTTAGTAGGTGTTATTTATCTCATTTGGCTAGCGACTTCCGCAGTACTGGCTGCCATTCGAGCAAAAAAATCAAACAGTCGAGGGGAAATTTCCTCTAATCCCTGGGTGATCTTGATAGTAGCCTTAGTGGTTGATTTTGGTACGTATACTTGGGTCACTAAACCAGACTTTGGTCCCCTTAAAATCGTGACCATGACTAATAATAGCCTCTCGCCCTTGCTGTATAACCGGGAGCAACTAGTGGTAAATACTAAGGTTGAAATCGAGCGTGGGGATCTGGTAGGAGTGTATTATCCTAAGCCATTTTTTGACCTTTCCGTAGATGTGGATCGGGTTATTGGTTATCCTGGTGAGGTTATTGAGCTTAAAAATAACCTGTGCTATGTAAATGGGAACTTGACGGAGCCATACGAAAACCTGCGGTATACTATAACTATTTCTGTGGCAACAGGGACGGATATTGACTTTGAATTCTGGAATAAGTATGGCTTGGACGGTGTA
>DMST01000431.1:0-1415 GCA_003454975.1 Cytophagales bacterium
TACCCATGACTGAAGTCATAGGCCGCCATTTAGAGTCGTCGTTCCACGACTCAAAATAAGGGAAGGGCGCCTCAGAGCAGCCCTTCCCAATCCTCATCGTCGTCCTCATCCCGACGGACGACTTGCTCGGTTTTCACCTTGCTGATCTGCTCCTTTTCTATCCAGGGGACCGGCATAGGACCTAAGGAGGCCATGAGAAGAATGAGGAATATTTTGAGTAAACGAAATTTGCCTTTTGATTTCATCAAGGTCTGCTTTTGGATAAGGGAATAGAGAATCCACCCCGGTCGTAAAACCGAGGGGAGGTATCGGCAACTAGTACCGAAGGGCTATTCCTGCTCAAGCAGAGTGTGCGGTGCGCAGGTTGATTTCGTGGAAGGAAATACGAAGGATATGGGGCCGAAGGGCCAAAAAGCGGGTATTTTGCTCCCAGTAGCGGGTGCGTAACCAGCCATCAAAATAGGAGAGGAAGGAAGGGAAGCGGGGAGCTGGCGGGAGCAGCGTTGGCTGCCAAGCGAACAGCCGAAACCACTGGCCACTAGTGCCAGCTTTGACTTCTCTTAGTTCTCCACGGGAGTCTACTTCCTTTGGATAGTGAGTAGGTGCTGCGTGTGCCTCCAGCGATGAAAAATACCCTACAGAAAAGGAAAGGCCCACCACGATCAGGAGCGAAACGAACAGCCGAGGAAGGCGTCTCGTAAAGTCCGATGATAGGGTGGGGGAGTTATTCATGCGTTATCAGAACTGCATCGAGAGACGATGAGTTCCGGCGCGCCCGGCTGGGCTTATCCTGGCTTGGTTCAGAATTGCAACCCGGCCATCAGGTGCAAGGCTCCAAACGTCCACTGGTCATCACCAATTCCGCTTACTTCTACCCGGGTGGAATAGAACTGGTATTGTGCCTCCAGATTGATGCCCAATGAAGAATTTGCGAAAGGGGTAAGCGTATAGCCCACCGCCCCGCCCGTCTCAAAACCGATCCCAAAATGATGCAGAAAATCTTGGGTGGCGACATCCACTACAAAACGGTTCTTGGTAAAGACGGATCCCATGCCTGCCTCTGCCTTCAAGTATAGATTGTTGGTCTCCATGGGGTAGTATTGTAGGCTCCCACCAAAGTTCAGGAAGTTGAAGAAATAGCCTTCGGCATAGCCGTCTACTGAGGGATTGGTTCCCGTTTGTCCGCTGTTGACTACCAAGCCTACGCCCAAACCTTTGACCCACGGCACGGGTACATAATAGCCGATGGACAAAGAAAACCCGGTATTGGCACCGTAAGTGCCCACGTTCTTCCGCTCTCCGTGGGGCTGCTGGTGGTAGCTCTGGCCTGCCTGCCGAAAAGAGTAAGCCTGCAATAGCTCGGTACCGCCAAAGAACTGTGGAGTGACGAAACCCGAGGAGAAATACAGGCGGGG
>DMST01000431.1:1448-1629 GCA_003454975.1 Cytophagales bacterium
GGCGGGGTTGGGTGGATAATGCATTTTGCGCCCGCAGGGTCGGGCTCAGGATTATCATTAGGATGGTTACGAGTACTGTCTTTTGGAAATTCATAGTATGAAGCTTTTGGGTTCTAACCGTTAGGATGAAGCTACCCGAAGGCCCGGGTTGAAATCCGGTCCGGTCCGCCGCTGGGTTTGA
>DMST01000431.1:1710-2208 GCA_003454975.1 Cytophagales bacterium
CCGCCGCTGGGTTTGCCATCATCGTGACCCAAAACAGCGCGGAATAGCTTTCCTTTTCGCCTCAAGCGATAGGTTGAGCCCTACTTTTGGGGTAATCCGACCGGATGAGTCTTTACGTCTGGGTGTAGTTATCGCCAGATGATCTAGGAACAAGCAAGATTTCTGGGAACAGATATAGATAAAAGTAACCTGCTTATTTTTTCGGATTGTGAGTGGTCGTTTACCAATCGATAGCAAGTCACTGAAAATCAAAATCTTCTGTGTTCTGGATTCTGTTTTCTGAATTCTCAACAGGAACGCCGACCGACTGAGGTGGTGTTTCTAAAGGAAAATGTCACCCACATTTCGGATTGATCCATGATCTAGCGTAACTCAACTATTCTTTGGGAAAGTGCTCAGAAGGAGGGTACTTGTTGGCGATGCGTGACCAACAGAAGCAGTTCATCCTTACCCAACCCTTGCCCCGGGTAATGTGGCAGCTTTCCTGGCCGGCCGTGT
>DMST01000431.1:2225-3752 GCA_003454975.1 Cytophagales bacterium
TCGTGGCCGGTATTTTCCTCTACGGTCTCAACACCTTTATGGACACCGTCTATGTGGGTCAGCTATTGAATGAAACGGCGTTGGCCGGCGTTGCCTTGGCCTATCCGCTTGCGTCTATTCTGATGGGTTTTGGGGCTTGGGCGGGTACAGGAGCCGCCAATTTGCTCAGCATAGCCTTGGGCAATAACGACGAGGATACGCAGCAGAAACTGCTGCCCAATGCTACCCTGTTTGGTTTCGTATCTACCTTGGCCTTTGCCATCCCGGCCAATGCGTTTGCCCCGGTCCTTATTCAGCTGATGGGCGGTGAAGGGGGAATCTTAATCGAAGGTGTCACCTACCTCCGTACTTCCCTCCTCATGGCCCCGTTTTGGGTGTACGGGGTTACGTTCAACATGATCATCCGTGGGGAGGGCAAGATGAAAACCGCCGCGGGCATCATGGCGGCGGGGCTGCTGCCCAACCTGGCGCTCACCCCCCTTTTCATTTTGGTATTTGACATGGGCGTGGCCGGGGCTGCCTGGGCTACCAACCTGGGCATGCTACTTTATAGCCTGTTTGGCTACCTATATTTTGTTCAGAAACGCGCCAGTTTTGCTGCCCGGGTGAACAGTCTCCGTTATCACCGCGCCACCTTTTGGGCCATTGCACAATCGGGTTTCCCGGGGTTTATGGTCAATATCACTAGCCTGATCCAGGCGGTGGTGGTGCTGAATACCATTGTATACGTAGGCGTAGCCTCCGACCTGGCCTTCTACGCGGCGGCCAATCGGATGTTTATCTTCTTGGTCACCCCTATGTTTGGTCTCATGCGCGCTTTGCAACCCATAGTAGGCATCAACTACGGGGCAGAACAGTACGATCGGGTAAAGAAAAGCTTCCAGCTGTTTTCCTTCGTAGGCCTACTACTGGTGGCGCCCTTCTGGCTGGGCATGTCATGGCTACCTGAGGCCAGCTTACGGCTGGTCTTACCCGATTACCTATTTGTGGGTCAGGAGGCCTTTTACTTGCGGGTTTACTTGGCGGTGTTGCCCCTTTTGCCCATCGTATTTATGGCCCTTACCTTCTTCCCGGCTATTGGCAAGGCCAAGCAGGCCAGTCTGGTAGGGGTGGCCCGGCAGCTCTTCTTCTTCGTGCCCGCCATGATCCTACTGCCCCGCTATTTTGGCTTGGGGTGGGTATACTATGGCGCTACCCTCATCGATATCTTTATTACGGGCTGGGTTGCCCTATTGGTAGTTAAGGAGTTCCGAATCCTCACCTCCAAAACCCACGAACTGGAAAATTGACTAGGTTGCCGACCTATGCATTAGCTCCAGAACATCGTCTTCTTTTATCTTAACGTCATGCCCCTACTCCCTACGTCGCGCTTTCCCCAAAAATGGTACTCCCGCGGAGGCCATCTAGAGACCATTGTGCCCCGCTTACAGCGCAAGGTAGCGGCCCCGTACGTGCGGGAGCGGATTGACACCCCGGATGATGATTTCCTGGATCTGGACTGGATCCGGCAAGGCAGCCCGCGGCTGG
>DMST01000431.1:3789-8079 GCA_003454975.1 Cytophagales bacterium
GTGGTGACCCACGGATTTGAAGGCTCTTCTGATCGGGGGTATATCGCAGGTACGGCCAAGATATTGGCTGCCAATGGTTGGGACGTGTTGGCTTGGAACTGTAGGTCGTGCAGTGGTGAGATGAACCGCCAATATCGGTTCTACCATGCCGGGGACACCGGAGACATCCATACGGTAGTTACCCATGCGCTGGCCCAAAAGCACTACCCTACGGTGGCTTTGATAGGCTATAGCCTGGGCGGCAGCCAGACTTTTCGGTACGCTACCGATTTTCCAGAACCCCTTGCCCCCAGCATCAAAACGGTGGTAGCCATCAGCACCCCCGTAGATATAGAAGAAAGTATGCACCTGCTGGAACGCCGAAGCAATCGCATGTACCGGAAACTTTTCTTACAACGGCTAAGAGACAAGCTTACGGAGAAGGCCAAAACCTACCCGGACCGGGTAGATCTGGAGCGGCTGCAGGCCATCCAGACCTTTACCGAATTCAACGAATACATCTCGGCCCCCATGTACGGCTATGGCAGCCTGGCGGACTACTATGCAGGAGAGAGTGTACTGCCACATCTTCCCAAATTATCGATGCCTGGTTTGTTGCTCAATGCCGCCAACGATCCCATTCTGGGTCCAAAGTGCTATCCCTCCGGTCTGGCGCAAGACCACCCGTATTTCCACCTTGAAATCTGCCGCAATGGCGGCCACACCGGATTCTGGCGCCCAGGCGAAGAGTACACTTTTGCCGACAAGCGGATAATCAACTGGTTGAACGAGCAACTGTAAGGCTTCTCAATGTTGCCTGATTTTACCTGACCGCTGGTGTTGAAATAGCCAATTATTCTCTGTCGGCTGGTATTGGTACCTGCTGGGACGGGGACAAATAGGGGACGCCTGGTATAGTTTTTCTCCAGAATGCTGAGGAGTTATTGCTCTCCCAGTACCTTGAGAGGGAGAATTTCCTGGCATCATCTGGTTTTTTGGTCTTAAAATACAATAAAACCGAATCAGGTAGGGGGGTATTCTCAAGGGTACCGGTTTTAATTATGAATCATCACACACGCTATGCCATTTCAATCACATACCAACTTGCCCCTGTTGCCCCAAAGTCAGAGCCAAAAGTCACGTCAGTCCCAAACGAAGCAAGCACGCCAAAAAGAGGAATGGTCCCTTAGCCCACACGATTATGCTCTGGTGGACCGGAATACCTTTACCCCCCAGCCGAAAGCAGAAATACAGGACAAGGCCTTTTTCATGCAGGATGAGCAGCAGGTGCTGCAGGCCCGCTGGGATATGCTGCGCCGCGAAAAGCAGGAAGTATTTGCCTCCTACTATCTTTTTGATGGCAATCGGCTGGGTAGAATAGCGTTGGCAGAACTGCGGCAAGCGGCCCAACGGGGTGCCCGGGTACGGCTGGTAGTAGATCAGGTGGCGGTAGATGCCTGGCGCGATGAGAAGATCGATCTGTATACGCTGAAGGCATTACAGGAAGATGGCGTGGAAATTCGGCAGTTTCATCCCGTAAGCTTCTACAACCCAATGCATTATTTCGACTGGCGTAGTTATTCGCGGCTTCACGATAAGCTACTCTACTTAGGCGGTCAGCAGGTGCTCTTTACGGGGGACCGCAACATGCAGAACTTCAATTTCCGTAGCCAAAATTCGAAAGGCAAGCGGGGTATGAGCTATCGCAGTGTGGAGGTGATGACCCAAGGATCGATGGTGGAGGAAGTACTGCCACGGATGGAACAAGTATGGGCGGAGTCCCAGCCCTACGTATTAGAAAATCTCGACACGCGAATGGTAGACCGGGCCAGGATGCATCTGGAGCGTGCGTTGGCTTGGGCGCAGGAGCGTTTTCCAACCAACCCTGCCAACTGGGCGGACACCCTACAGCCGGTGAACCGGATCGAGTTTGTGGGCGATAATCCTGCCTTGAAAGGCCAGGTATTCCCCATCGATGAACGGGTAATCCACATGATTCAGCTGGCAAAGCAAAAGATAGTGATCATGTCTCCCTACATCAATCTATCCCGCCTGTATCGCCGTTTGCTACAAGAAGCGATCGGCCGGGGAGTAGAAGTACAATTGATTACGGCCTCCAGAGCCTCTAATGATAATGGATTCTCCTTCTGCATTTTTAGCACCCAGGTGAAGGCGCTGCGTAAAATGGGTATCAAGATATTTTATCACCAAGGCCCTGACTTCCTGCACGCCAAGATGTTTGTCGTGGATGAGGAGAAGGTATTGCTGGGCGCTCATAATTTCAATCACCGCTCTACGTACAACGATGTAGAGTCTGGAGTCATCATCCGGGATAGACTGTGGGTGAAAAGACAGATAGGGGCCTTTTTGGGCCAAATCCGAAGGGAATCTAACACCTTGCCTGACGAAAAGCCGCAGACCCTAGGCCAGTGCCTTTCCTTTGCCGGAGGCCGCATTATGCGGATGATTCCCTGGTGGTGGAAGCAATGGTAAAATCCACTTCCTTGGCTAAGACCTGTCCTAATACCACAGGTAAGGTTTTCGGACGTTGCTGGGGTAGCATTTGGTCTACATGTAGTGTCCTTTGGTAGACCTCTCGGTAGAACAGCTGGGTAGCCATGATTAACTGTTTCTGATAGCTTACCGAGGCTTTCTTAGGATGGATGAGGGTGTAATAACCTGGAATAGATCGGATTCAGTTACCTGCTCCCAGGGGGTATTCTTCAGAATTCCTTTTTTGAGCCGTAGCGCACTGATGTAGGAACCTATGGTATTGCTGCTATACCGTTTAACTTCCTAAAATCTTCTATAATCACTGTATAATAATATAAGGCATGTATAGCGTTTAACCAACCGTAATTGATATACTAAACTGATATAATTACTATTTTGTGGATATAAACGAGTTGGCAAACATCAAAATGAAGACAGTTCTTTACATATTATTTACTCTCATTTCGACTGTCTCGTACGGACAAATCAGCGGAGCCGATAACGACAAAGCCAATTTGCTGATTGACAATTTTCAAAATCATATCGACTCGACTGACCAGTTGACTAATGGAGCCAAGATTTTCTATATCAGCGACACCTTATTCAAAGGAATGATATTGACCTTGAAAAATGGCGACAAAATTGAACTCGACCTAAGATACAAAGACAACTATCGTGGCTACACAGAATTAGGGGCTGACTTTGAAAATTACGTACTCGTAAAACTTCGTGGAGGCGGATCAGGAAACCCTGAACAATTCCGAGTAATTAACAAAAAGACAGGTATAGACAAATGGCTTGGAGACTATCCATTCTATCTTGACAAGGAAAATGAAATCGGAGTTTACAAAGCCTATACAGATTCATCCTCACAAATTGTAGTTCACGACTTCTCGACCGACAAAACAGAGATTTATCCGACTCCTGACACTAAATGTATCTGCTGTGCCTGTTATGAAATTGTCCAATTCGACAATGATGTTTTTACAATAAAGTTTGTTGATCCCGATGGCAATGAGACAGAACTGAGAATGAAAAGAAAAAAATAACGATTTGCCAACATCGGCTATAGCAAATGCGGCCTGAACTTAATCGCACTCTGTAATTACAATTGTGCGCTTTCTTTTAATGAACGGGAACTGACCCAGTTCCGAGAGGTACTGGAACAGCTTTCGGAACCCGATTACAATTATGTTTTTATGGGTGAAGAGAAGGTACTCATCAAGAACCAATCCTCGGCCATGGGCGTCTGCTTTTCAGAAGAGGAAGTAGAGGAACTGAAGGGTCTCATTGCTGAAGCATTGACCATGAACGAAGTGTATGGAATCATCTATACTTAACAACCCCTAGCTCCATGAGAAAAAGCCCAAACCAGAAACCCAGCGGTAGCCCCCGGATCTGTAAGGAGAGCCCTACTGCCCCAGCCCCACGGGTACCCATCCGCATTGTACGCCGCGCTCCCTTCTCCTCGCCGAAGTAAAACCTTGCAGAAGGCGCCCTGCTAGCTATTCTAGTGCTGGTGAATTCCACTCGTGCTTGCCGATAGGCTACTGCAAAGAGCCAATTGAATTATTCCCGCTCTAAGCTCTATTGAGCTGTCTTTGCCTAATTTTTAGAGGTGTAAGTAAATGGTATTCAATGGATTGTAATTTTATTTAAATTTAATCTAAATAAAAATTGCTTTCAAAAACATCCAGCTCTACTTTCGCCGCTATAACGAAAAACCAAGACACGCATGTCGATGTACCGCCTGTTACAATGGGTAGGAATCGGATGTTTTTTGCTGCTATCGGTGTCACTTTTTGGTCAGGCTTCTAG
>DMST01000431.1:8111-10258 GCA_003454975.1 Cytophagales bacterium
GGCTTCTAGGAGCCTGACGGGCACTGTGCTAGACGAAAACGGACAGAGTATTCCAGGGGCCACCGTCCGGGTGGGAGAACTCGGGGTGGTGACCGATCTCGACGGGAAATTCATCCTTTCCGGCTTACCGACAGGCACGGTCAAGGTCATGATTTCCGTGGTAGGGTACGAAACCCAAGAACTCCAAGTGACATGGAATGGTGCTTCGGTTGCCCCTCTCCATGTGACCTTGAAAGAATCTACCACCGTGCTGGAAAATGTGGTGATCCGGGGAAAATCCGAAGCCAGCTTATTGCGTGAGCAGGCCTATGCGGTGGAGGTGATCGAGGCCAAACAATTCAATAACCTCAGCACCGACGTCAACGAGATGCTAGGCCGGATTGCTGGAGTCAACGTGCGCCAGTCGGGCGGTTTGGGTTCTGGGTTTACCCTGTCGCTCAACGGCCTGTCGGGCAATCGCATTCGCACCTTTATCAACGGCGTACCCATGGACTACTTCGGTAGTTCACTCACGCTCAACAACTTCCCTCCCAACCTGCTGAGCGCAGTGGAGGTGTACAAAGGCGCCGTGCCCATCCACCTGAGCAGCGATGCGCTGGGAGGCGCCATCAACATCACCACTACCGACGTACCCATCAACTACTTGGATGTGGCCTACAGCCTGGGCAGCTTCCATACCCATCGGGCTTCGCTCAACGGGCAGTGGATCGACACTAAAAGCCACCTCACCGTTCGGTTGAAATCATTCATCAACCACTCGGACAACAACTACCCGATGGAGGTATTTCTGCTCAACCGCGAAACCGGACAACTGGACGAAACCCCCACCGAGGTACGTCGCTTTCACGATGCCTACACTTCGCGTATGGCTTGGCTAGAGGCCGGCTTTACGGACGTAAAATGGGCCGATGAGTTTATGCTGGGGGCCATGTATTCGGACAATGCCAACGAGCTGCAGCAGAACCCCTTCGTGACCGGCCTTTCGGTGTTTCCCTTGGGCCATGTAACCACGGCTGAGCAGAAGGACATCTACACAGCTACCTACCGCAAGCAGGACCTGGGCCTGCAAGACCTCAACGTTCGTGGTTACGCCGTTTGGGTCAATTCCACGGAGCATTACACCGATACCAGTGCGGCCCGCTACGATTGGTTTGGCGACTTTGAGCCGGATGTGCACCCTACCACGGGTGAGCTGGGGCGCAAGTCGCTCTTTCAATTGCAGCGCACCAACCTGCTCACCAATTTGCATGGGGAGTATTCCATCAATGCCCTGCAAGGCATTGCGATCAACCTCAGTACCAATGTTTTGGCATTGTGGGGAGAAGATGTCTACCAGCCGCAAAATAACACCCAGTACAGCACGCCCAACCGGGTGAGTAAGGGTACGGTGGGTTTGTCTTATACCCTCAAACTCTTGCAGGGCACGTGGCACAATACGTTGTTTACCAAGGGTTACGGATACACCCTGGAAGCGAATAATCCCGACTACCAGGGCAACGACCCCAATGCCTTTTCGGACCAGCAGGGCCGGGTAGGCCTGGGCTTTGCCAGCACCTGGAAGCCCAACGACCGAGTCCAGATCAAGGGGTCTTTCGAGCGAGCGTACCGTTTTCCGGAGTCCTTTGAGCTGTATGGTGATGGCCTGGCGGTGATCCCCAACCCCACCTTGCTCCCAGAGCAAAGCGAGAACTACAACCTGGGCTTACGCTACACCCAGCCGGACCGGTGGCAAGCCGAGGTCAACGGTTTTGTGCGGAATACGCAAGACTACATCCGGTTTCGGCCGCAGCTTACCCGTAGCCAGTACATCAACGATCCCCGGGTGCTGGCTCTGGGGATAGACGCCAGTGTGCTGGCCCGTCTGCCCTGGGGTATTCAGCTGCAAGGCAGCGCCACCTATCTGGACCTGCGCAACAACGATCCCGAAGCAACGGTGTACCGCGACCGTTTGCCCAACGAGCCCTATGCCTTCGCCAATCTGGTGGCTACCTACGGGTTGCCCCTACCTTGGGACCGCCAGCAGGCCACTGTTTCCTTCGTGCAGCAGTACGTACACGAATTTTTCCTGGATTGGCCCAGCATCTCCTCGTCCGATTCCAAGTCGGTCATTCCCCGGCAGTATTTGGCCCACCTGGAGCTGACCTACA
>DMST01000429.1 GCA_003454975.1 Cytophagales bacterium
GCTTGGGGTGAATATCTAGCTCTAGCAGGGGCATAAACCAGCGGTAAATCTCACGGGCTTCTTCCACCCGGCCTTGTTGTACCAGGTTGTAAATCGCCACCGTTTCGGCCGGGAAGGCACATACCAGCCCCGCTACCCAGCCCTGGGCCCCCATCAGCAGGCTTTCCATCGCCAAGGTGTCTACCCCGGAGAAGATGGTGAAGCGGTTGCCGAAGCGGTTGGCCATTCGGGTGATGTTGGTCAGGTCACGCGTAGACTCCTTTACCGCCACAATGTTGTCGCAGTCAGCCAGCGCATCAAACATATCCAGCGTTACCAATATCTTATAGTCCACCGGGTTGTTGTATACCATGATGGGCAACGAGGTGCTGTTGGCCGTGGCCCGGTAGTACTCCACCGTCTCCCGGTCGTCCGCCTTGTACCGCATGGGCGGTAGCATCATCAATCCGCTTGCGCCATGGTCTTCTGCCCGTCGGGCGGCCTCTATGGCCCCCTTGGTGGTCTGCTCGGCTATGTTCATCACCACCGGTACTTTACCGGCTACGTGCCCTACGGTCGTCTCAACCAGGGTATATTTTTCTTCGGTTTCCAGGGTAGACGCTTCGCCCAGCGTACCGCCCAATATGATGCCGTGAACGCCCGCAGCCAGCTGTGCATCCAGGTTACGTTTAAATGCCTCAAGATCCAGCTCATCGTTGGTGGTGAACTTGGTAGTCACCGCTGGAAAAACGCCTTGCCATTTCATCGTCATGTGTTTTTTATCCATGATTACGACGGCAAAGTAAACGCGCTGGGAGACACAAAAATGTAGGATATTATCCACTTTTTATCCTAACTATGCAATAGATGATAAGATAGGGCAAATCAGTTGTATTTTAGTTCTCCTTGAAGGAAGGGAGTAGGGCGAAATAGAAAACCGAAAGGCCTATGAAAGTACTACCGTTTAAGATTCCCATGACGGGCGATCCGGCTATTTTGACGCAGATCGATTCGGGGAGTCATTATTATGATATCCTGCACAAACACCCGGAGTACCAGATCACGCGAGTGGAGAAGGGCCACGGCACACTCATCTGCGATGAATACTTGGGGCGGTTCGAGCCGGGCAGCCTCTTTATGGTAGGTTCCAATCAGCCCCACGTACTACAATGTGACGAGGAGTACTATCTGGGCGATGAGTCCAAAACGGTGTACGCAGAATCGATCTTCTTCCGTCAGGACTCACTGGGCCGGGAGTTCTTGCGGCTGGAAGAAACCCAGGGGCTCAGCAAGTTTCTGGACCTGGGCAAGCAGGGCCTGAAATTCTCGGCGCGCACTTCGGCGCAGGTAGCACCGCTGCTACAGGAGATGATGCCCCTCAAGGGCTTCGACCTCATTGTGCACTATATCCGCATTCTTAAGTACCTGATGGAGGATACCCAGACAGAGCTACTCAGCCACTTTCAACGGTCCATGACCGAAAATGAAGGCCAGCGCATGAACGCCGTGATGCAATACACCATTAAGAATTTCCGCGAGTCCATCACCATCGACGCCATCGCCTCGGTGGCCAACATGACCCCCAATGCCTTCTGCAAATACTTCAAAACGCGTACCCGAAAAACCTATCTCAATTACCTCAACGAGATCCGCATTGCCTATGCCTGCCGGCAGTTGCAGGACTATAACCTCTCGGTAAGTCAGGTAGCCCACCAGTCCGGCTTTCAGAACCTATCCCACTTTAACCGGTGCTTCAAACGTGTAATGGGCGTAACCCCGGGTAAGTACGGGCGGGAGATGAATCGTGTGTGAGTTTGACCATAGAGGGTGAGGGTTTAATTTTCCTCCGTACTCACACTATCGGTTCTACTTGTTCCACTACCTTATTCAACACCTGCATTTCATAGGTTTGATTTTGAACGAATAGAGGTATATAGCCAGGCCAAAAAAAATCAACACGTCCGGAATGGGATGCCTGACCACTACCGAAGTGGACAGAACCACCCGTGACCAGCTCTGAAGAGCAGCTTGTTCTATTAAGCTCAACATTGCCGAAGGCTCAGGAAGATTTAGCCGCAAGGACGCAGACATATTTATGTGATAGCCCGAGGATCCGCTTTTGAGTGCGTGGCAATCTTCGGTTTTCTGAACGACCAGACTTTGATAACCGCAGAGGCCTTTCAGTTGTATTACACCTTTTTAGGAGAAATCTTTAAAAATGCTGTTCGCCATGACCAAGGCACTGGAAAAACAAATCGGTGGGCTGCAAGAATTAAGGAAACATCTCGTCTCACCCACCTACTCATACTAAAATCCTGTATTAATAAATCTTTCACGTATTTTTGCAATGAAAGCACCAACCGCTTTCGTAGATCTTTTATCATACCGACTAAAATCAACCATTTTGTTTCTTTTTAAACGACTAGCCGTCCTACTCCTAGGGGTGTTGATCACCCCGCTTTCCTATGCTCAATTGGTAAAGTACTCTACACGGAAACCCCAGTGGGGAGAAGAAATCACCGTCACCATTAAGCCCAAGCTGGCTTCTTTGTCGCCAAGCTACGCCATGGTAGAGTTAGATGTAGACCTTGAGAATGGCGGGCGGTATCGCCTGAGCTTACCCATGAAGCCTGAGGGAGATGCCTTTACGGCTACCTGGACGGTGGCAGAGGGGGTCAGTATTTTCATGCCCACCTTCTATTTAGATGGCCGGGAGTGGGATTTAGATCCCAATGTTTTTCGGCAATTAGTCAAAACAACGGTGTACCGAAGCCCGGGCGTGCAAGCCCACTACACCGAGCGCTTCGATATCCTTATAGATGGTCGGGTAGAGAGGGAGCTGAAGCACCACCCCACGAACTTTGTGGCTTACTTCTACCGATGGGTCCACTTGAAGTATATGGCGGAAATGAACTCGGACGAAAGGGCAATGAACCGGGTAGACAAAATCATTCAAAGGGAGTGGGAAGAGCTAGAACAAGGAGGACCAGTAAACGAAGGGTATTGGGTAGCCAAGGTGGCTGCCAACTCCTTATTGGGCTCCACCACCGAGGCTTTGGCTGCGTTTGAGTCTCTACTCCAACAGTATCCACAGACAGAGTGGGTAGCGGAAGCGATGGAAGCGTTGGATTATGGAGACGATGAAGATTCAGAGGAAAAATTGGACCCGTGGGCTTTCGAAGATGAGGAAATAATAAGCGCCATAGAAGGGTACCTGCACAACTACCCGGAAAGCACCTTCGGGATGAAGCTTGGGGTATCCTTGTGGGCAGAAGAAAACACCTTTTCTAAGCCTGAGGAAATGGCGATGGTGGCCAGGAAAGCCCAGCCTACCAATCCCGAGGACCGGTTCAACAAAATGCTGATCCTGGGGGCTTCGGTGAAGGATCGGCAAGAGCGAATTCTGTATCTGGATTCAGCCGCTCAGGCAGGATTCAATCACGCCTATGTTCAGTACGGAACCATCAACGAGCAGGGATGGGGCCTACTCGCCGAACATTGGAGAGACGTGAGCACCGGCTATCTGCAGGAAGAGGCCTATAAAAAGGCTGAATATGTCTTGACGGAGGTACTGCGCAACTTCCCCGATCATCAAGAGAAAGTCATCAACCAGAACATGGCCAAATTGAGGGAGCAGCAGGGCCGCTATGAGGAAGCACGGTTACAGTGGTTCGATGCCTTCGTGCGAAATGACACTGGGGCCATGAAGGAAGCCCAACGGGTGCACGATACCTACCTGGCACATACGGGCACCTTCTCTCAAGCCAAAGTAAACTACGCCCTTCCCGTATTAGGCCCCAACCCTCCCAAGCAGTTGCAGCCCTTTGTGCTGCAAACGGCGCAGGGAAGGCAAATCTCCCATGAGGATTTCGAAGGGGATATCTTGATCGCCGTCTTTGTTTCCGACCAATGCAGCAGTTGCCCCGAAACACTACAGACCCTGGAAGACCTGTACCAAAAGTATCGGGATTTGGGAGTAGAGGTGGTTACTTTTTTCGAATTCGAATCGTACGCCACCCCCCGCGGGTATGGTATGGATCAATACTCCTACCCTGCGGTACCGGCAGCCTTCGAGGTATTTGATGAATATGAGATTGGGTACGATGAGTTCAACAACGACTACCGCACCGATTTCCTTCCCACCTACATTATTTTCGACCGGGAAGGCTGGCACCTGTATGGGTTCCGGGAAAGAGGCTTTTTGGATGCGAAGGATCTGGAGTTGTTGGTAGAGAAAGCTCTGGAGGCTTATTAGAACGCCGTTTATTCCTTCACAAAAGGAATGGCGATCCAGTAAGCATCCAGCAGCGTATCCTTCGTTTCCGTATCCCAGTCTATCTTCTCAATTTGGAGGGTGTGCGGACCCAGGGCCAGGCTATCCGTAGCCAGCAGCACCTTCCAGGTCTTTTGCTTCATAAAGGGCAGCTGGGCGGGATACACCATCATCGGCACCGCGGGCGCATCGTCGATGCTAAACCGAAGCAGCGAGTCGGGGCGGAAAGCCACCGAGTCACCATACAGCTGCTCAAAAGACTTCTCATCCCAGGCATACTGGGCCACGTCTACCTCTAGCAACTCCCGCGAGGTTACAAACTGGTCTATGCGGGCCTTCATCAGCCTCACCTTAGGCTCTGCCTGATCTGCGTAGTGCTGAGGGGTTACCGTGGCCGTAGCAAAAGAAGGTGCAACACGCTTGCTCAGTTCCTTTCCTAGCTGATACGTATACGATATCTCGTTCAACCCTAAAAAAGCGAGCGGAGCCATCACCAGCAACATCATCACCCAGGCCACCCCTCGCCGGCTATTGGTCACAAACAGATACGTGGTTTCTTTGATATAGAAAAAAGAAACCGTTTTGAGAAATCGCTGCAACACGATAAAAATCCGCAAGGGCTGGTTTCGTTTTTTTAGCCTCCGCCTATTCAGTACCGGCAGCAAAAACAGCAACCCCAAGTAGACATAAATGGCAACCAAGGGATACACCATGGGTACCCCGTAGTCTTCTAGTAAGAGAATGAGCGCGAAGTATATCGACAACTGCACGTTCACACCCACAATAGAAAAAGTAATGCTAAAGATGGAGCTACAAATACGCTCTACCCGCATGATGGCCTCCGTGGGCTTGGTATGGTAATTCTTAATCTGGGAATACGTAAGCCGCTGGGATAATTTCTCGAACTTGATGCCTTGCGGAAACACGTAGGTGATCCCGACCAGCCCCGTCCATACGCCACGCAAGATGAGGTGCAAGGAGAGCATCACCTTTAAGGTGGCGAACATAATTCCGATGTACAAACCGACCATCTGAACAAATTCCAGGGAGAACGAGGTAGTCTGCAAAAGAGAGACTATAAACTGGTCTGCATAGGAGGAAACATTGAATATCAACACCAAAGAGAATCCCGAAATAATGAGTTCTGGATTCCAGCTGTTGTTCTGAATTTCAGTGAGCCACTTGGGTGCCGTTTCCTTTTGTTCTTCCATGGTTATACCGTCAAGTGAAAAACACTCGCACCACAAAGGAAACTAAACTTTGGGAAAAGAGAACGCTGAGAATAATGGGGATGTAGCACCCTGGGGTTGAGCTAATAATGGTGTATTTTGGACCAACACCATTTTCTAGTCAAAAGAGAACCAACCATCCATGGCATCATTTTTCAAGAAACTGTTTGGGAAAGGAGGCAATGTCCATTCCAGCACTCAGCACGCTGCACCTCAACTCAAACTGGAAGACCTCACCCCACAAGAAGTAGAATATATTCAAAATAACATAGGGCTAGCGGGTGAGTTATTAAAGGATATGGAACTGGATAAAGATACCCTTCTCTTTCATCCTGACTCCCTCGGGCTAGCCGTGAAAGCATGGTTTGAGCAAGAATTGCAGTCTCGGTTGGGTATCGATGTCAACATGTATTCCAATGCGCTGGCTGGTGGATGGGGCCAGTATCTGGTGAATACTTTAGGCATGGAGTGGCACGTGATCACCGATGCGTACGGCACCCAAATTGGGTTATTCCACCCCAACCACGATACTACTTTCTTCCCTTTTACTTCTATGGCTAAAGCCTTCAATCAACAAGACTTCGGTTTGCCATCGGCCATTACGCAACGCTTGACCGAGGTGATCCACTCAGGTTCGTACTGATCCGGTGGTACTCCTCCCTGCCTTTTTACGTCAGATAAGGCAACAGCATATACCAAGGCATATCCTGTTGGTCCATGGTTGAATCAAAAAAGGCCAAATTGAGTTCTCCCTGCTCAGGGATCATGCATCCCCTGCTGGCTATAAAATTTTCAAACAGCACACTCCCATGCTTCATGAGTAACCGAAAAGCGGTACCCTATCTGGAATACCCAACCATTCAGGCCTACGGGCTCGGAAAAACTGACTGTGTCACTTAATTCCCATTCTCACTCACCTGCTTTTTCCAGCACACGCTGAATGAGTTTTTCGCTTAATCGAAAATTGATCTTATTTTCTAATTGCCCGATCAAAGGCTTAATGGCTTCAACCAGCCCCATTGTTTTAGCTTCCAGAAGAATTCCTACTATGCCGGTAATACGAATACCCAGAGCCTTAGCCAGGGCTCTCCCCTTGCGCTCATCTATAAGTAATAACCCAGCTTCTAATTCCAATGCCAACTGGATAGCTTGAGCTTCCCCCAAATCCAGATCCATGGATTGAATAGCCTCTTCATCTTGGGGAGCAAGTACTTCAATCCAACTTTCTTCTAATCGGTAAAGAGGATACCCATAATGAGCGAGGGATTGCATCTCCTCCTTCACGGCGGAAGGAATAATAACGTGTCCGTATAGCTGCTTTAGTAGTGAGAAATGATCTATCGCCAATAAACCCACCAGAACAGAGGTGTCGCTTACTATGAGGGAGCTCATAGGTCGGCTTGCCGGTAAGCCGCAAGATTCTCCAAATCTTCCTCAAGGTCCTCTTCAGTATAATTCACCGTTAGGTTGCGGGCGGCCAAAGCTGACAAAAAGGCGATTCGATCTAGACGAGCCAGGGAACTAGCTTGACCTAAAGACAGCTTCTCCTGCTTGTAATAAGTCACGGCCAACTCCGTAAGTACATCCTGAGGAGACGCGCCTACCTTAGCCATCAAATCTTCGTCTAGTTCTAGCTTCATCTTCTGTGTTTTTATTGGGCACCCCCGTATATACTAACGGCTAAGAGATAAACAAAGATACTCAGCTTTGTTTATCCCGTATCAGGTAGTGAGCCTCCAGCTAAGGATTGTAGAACTGTTGCATGATATAAGCATCCTCCAGCATAGCACCCAACTCTGGGAGGGCCCTAAGGGCAAAAGGAGGCCCACCTTCTCAATTCACATTGCGGTACTCCTTTGGGCTCATACCTGTTTTGGCTTTGAAGAAGTTGCTGAACCGCTGCGGATAGTCAAAGCCCAAGGCATAGCCCACCTGGCTGATGGAATCCGTAGAGTTGAGCAAGCTGGTCTTGGCCTTTTCCAGCACAAAATGGTGGATGTGTTCCTGGGCCGTCTTGCCCGTTTCCTTCTTCAGCAAATCGCTCAGGTAGCTGGTAGACAGGCTGAGCTCTTGGGCGCTATAGGTCACCGTGGGTACGCCCCGCTCAGCCACCTGCCCGGAGTCATAGTACGTTTGCAGCACCTGCTCAAACTTGCTCATAACGTCCCCGTTCTGGTTGCTACGTGCAATAAACTGACGGTCGTAGTACCTCAGGCAGTAGTCTAGCAACAGCTCAATATTGGAGATGATCAACGACTGGCTGTGTCGGTCTGGCGGGCGGCTATACTCCTGCTCTATTTTGGCCAGCAGCTCCTCCAGCGTAGCCAGTTCCTGGGCCGAAACGTGCAGCGCCTCATTCACCGCGTAGCTAAAGAAAGAATACTGGCTTATCTTATCGGCCAAAGGCGACTTACGTATCAGGTCCGGATCAAAAGAGAGCGCCCAGCCATCCGTATCCTCCTCTTCAACCTCGTGAGCATTGTCGTATCGTTTTACCTGCCCAGGGGCCGTAAAAAGCAGCGTACCCTCCTGGTAGTCGTAGGTACTCCGACCGTACTGCAGCGGGCCACAACCCGCCCCTTTCAGTTCTACTTGCCACAGCTGCACCACCACCTTACGCTGCTGAAAAGCCG
>DMST01000498.1 GCA_003454975.1 Cytophagales bacterium
CCCAGAGGCTCAAGCTGAGGTGGATGAACTGCAAGGGGTGCGCACCACCCTGGCACAGCTACCGGACGAGCCCGTAGAGCGGCCCATCCTGATGTTGGGCGAGGTAGAGCGCAAGTCGAAGACCGTCGTTTTCGGGGCCTGGACACGCACCCTCACTAGCATAGCTGCAGTTATTCTGCTGCTAATCACCCTGGCTTACTTCGGTAAGATGCAGGTGATCGTGGCCGACGGTGGTTTCACTCTGGCTTTTAACCAACCGGCAGCGGTGGAAGCCTCGGACCCTGAGCCTCGGCCCGCGGGCATGACGGAGGCACAAGTAGACTCTCTACTGCAAGTACGCCTGGCCCAACAGGTAATGGAACAGCAAGACAGTTTGTACCAAACCTTGACATCCTGGAACCAAAAGCTGACCCGCCAGGTGGCAGCCTTGAGAAAGGAGATTCCTGCGGAGCAACCTGCCGTGCCTGCGGTACAAGTGGGGATAACTCAGGACGAATTCTATACCACCCTGCGTGACCTGCAAGAGGAGAACGTACGCCTGATGATGGCCATCATGGAGACGAGTAATGAGGACCTGAAACGAGAGTTTCAGCAGACCTTGATCCAGTATGCGCAGTTTAGCGATGAACAGCGTACCAACGACTGGCTGCAACTGGAGCAGACGCTGACTACCATGCAGCAAGAAACCCAGGTAGCACAGGAAAAAACGGATTTCTTATACAATGTTTTAGCATCAGCGACTAATGAAAAATAACAACATGAAAAGAACAATGAAACTTGGACTGGCCGTGACTTTGCTCGGCATCTCGGCCACTACCTGGGCACAAACTCCAGCACCCAGGCCTACGCAGGAGCCCGTACCCGAACCCGATGTACGCCCTGCCCCCGAACCTGTTTACGGAACTGCTACTACTACTGATTGGGGAGAAGGCCAGGTAATCACCATTGATGGAAACGATAGCTGGGCTACCGCTTATACTTCCTCTTCGGCGGAGGATTTCTTCTTCAACTACTTTACCGGGGGTTCCCCAACCGATCCAGATTTACAGCTGGTCACAGAAGCTTTGGAAGAAATGATGGAGCAGCGATTGCAAGGTGGAGAACAGGTAAGCAGTGGCTGGGGGCGTTCGGCCACCATCTATGGCGGGTACAATGTAGGAGCCAGCCGGGTAGAGGGTTACGGGGTCATCTTCAATATTACCGAATCCTCGTTTCGGTTTTCTAACGGGGAAGTAGCCGGTATAGTCACCGACGAATTGGTGAGCGTAATTCAGGATTTCCTGATGACCTATGGGGACCTAATAGATGGCTTGGAGCCCAATGACAAGATTACCGTGCTGGCGAAAGAGACAATTGCCTCTACAGTAACCGCCAACACCGTGAGAAGAAGTGGATCCTTGATGGTAGTGAGTCCTTCCAGCTCGAATGCAGTACAGCTTCGGGTGTCGGTAACCAAGAAGGACCTGGGTAAACTATATAGTGGTACCAGCCAAGATGATTTCCGGGCCAAGTACATTACCGTAGAGCGCACTGAGCCAACCGAAGCGAGTGGTAACAGCCAGATTAGCATATTCGCCAATTTGCTCAAGAAGCGGTTCTCTACCCGCGAACTAGACCGTTTTGTGGCATTGTCCACTCCCACTTTCGAATACATCCCCGATCTGGGCGTGGTCTTCCACCTACGGGGTTCCAATATTGGCCGGTCTTCGGTAGCGCCGGTAATCATCACTACAGAGCGCTTCGTAAGAGAATTTTCCACTGAGGTGGCCGATGATTTGGCTGACGAAGTAGAGGATGAGTTGGATGCTGCCAACGAAGCCTACGTAGAGCAGTACGAAAACTTCCAGAATCAGCTCGTTGAGTTTGTGGTACGCTACGGTCGTACACTAAACTTCCTCACGCCCAACGAACGCATTATTGTGAAAGTAACGGTGCCCGGTTGCACGAAATGTGACTTACCGGACCGGTTCGATGTGGTGGTAACTAAGGATGTTATCGACGACTTGGCTGCTGGCAAAATCAGCCTGGAGCAAGCCGCTAAGAAAGTAACGATCAACTAGCTATTGGAATTTACGCAACAACAACTAAAAAGCGCCTTGGGTATCCCAGGGCGCTTTTTCTGTGTTTATAGCGGATGGGAGTAGTTGTATATAAAACTTTATAAATTCCTGTTTTTCAGTTGTTTACAAAGTTTTATTCAAGTTTTTATTAAAACTTTACGGGTATTCTCCCAAATCCCATATTTTTGTTGGAAGTGAACCCAGGTAGGTTCCAAAGAATCCATGCAGCGCACGCTAATTACATCTTCGCTTCTGCTACTTACAGGCCTGATGTCGGCTTGTATTACGGGAAAAAATGTTCAGCCGTCCGGTCCCATCATCACCGAGGCGGATACCGTGATTACCCGTACCGTATTAGATTCCCTTCAGGAACTGATCACCGTTCTTTCTACCCCTATTCCTGATAGTACCGTCCAGATATTCGCTTACCCTCTCAAGAAAGTGGATACGCTTTCTATTATTGGCGTGGGGGATATTATGGTAGGTACCAACTATCCGCAAGAATCCTATTTGCCGCCTGACTTTGCTAACGGCCTTTGGGACGAGGTAGCCCCAATTCTTCGCGAAGCAAACGTGACTTTCGGAAATCTGGAGGGAGTGATTCTCAACGGTGGAGGTAATGTAAAGAACTGCAGTAATCCGGCTGTGTGCTATGCCTTCCGCTCGCCTGAGGTATACGGGTATCATTTTGTAAACTCTGGGTTCGACGTAATGAGCACGGCCAACAACCACGCGGGTGATTTTGGTGATCCGGGTCGGGAGAATACCATGCGCGTGCTGGATGTTTTGGGCATTGCCCACGGTGGACAGCTTACAAAACCTACGGCTACGTTCGAAAGGGATGGTGTTCGCTACGGCTTTGCGGCCTTTGCCCCCAACACGGGTACGGTGAGCATTAACGACCTGCCCAATGCCCGCAGGATTGTGAAAGAATTAGCGGAAGTATCCGACGTAGTTATTGTGTCTTTCCACGGCGGTGCCGAGGGACGTAACTTCGAGAATGTACCCAAGAAGCGGGAGATCTTCTACGGAGAGAACCGGGGCAATGTGTACGAGTTTGCGCATGCTATGGTAGATGCAGGGGCCGACGTTATATTCGGCCACGGGCCACACGTAACGCGCGCTGTAGAGGTATACAAGGATCGTTTTATCGCCTACAGCTTGGGCAATTTCAATACCTACGGGCGGTTCAGCCTGCGCGGAGTAAGCGGAATTGCTCCAATTGTAAAAGTATTTACTCAGCCGGACGGTACCTTTCTGTATGGCAAGGTGATACCCAC
>DMST01000277.1:0-2088 GCA_003454975.1 Cytophagales bacterium
CGGGTGGAGGCGACCCCGACGACGACGACGATGGGGACATAAAACCTGGATCTAGTAGTATAGGAGACTCCACTCAATAAGGATCAAACCTAAAGAAGTAAAGACAGGAAGGCCTGTCTTTACTCAATCCGCTACAAAATGCCTCTATTTATAAAAATCCTAGTATTACCCTTTCGGTCACCCAGGTGCAATATCACCATTTGTATAGATATATTTGATCTACAATTAATCAAAAGGTACTATGATTTGCTACGGCCTTTCATCCGTAAAACCCATGCGATATTACCTGCTCCTGCTGTCCCTGTTGGTTATCGGTTGTGGAGAAAGGCCTGATCGCCAAGAAGTACTGCAGGAGTTTTATGAGGAGGTTAATGAAATGCCTTGGGATAGCTTACTGCTTTTACACGCTAAAGAACTTCCCCCAGAAAAGAAGGCGATTGTCTTTAATGAAATTGCCTGGAACTATAGGTCTACCCCACCTTATGACAAAATGCTAGAATATGGTAAAAGCGCCCTCTCTTTAGCAGAAGGTAGCAATTATCTGCGAGCGGCGGCTGATGCCAATAACCGTATAGGGGTTGCCTATAGAAAAAGGGGGCAATTTGATTCGGCAATCATTGCTTTTCAAAAATCTGCAGCAATAGAAGACATAATCGGTAATGTCTACGGTAAAGCAAGATCTAATAACCAGCTTGGTACGGTGTATCGAGATTTAGATGAGACAATTGTTGCCAAATACTATTTCTCACGCGCGAAGGAAGAGTTTAATTCCATAGATGCCTCAAATGAGGCTGGACGAGCATCAAATCAATTAGCACAGCTTCATGAAAAGTTGCTTGAATATGATAGTGCAATTGTGGCATGGGAATATGCCATTGAGAAATACTCATATCAGAAGTCAGAGAATAAAATAAAGATGTATCGGTCGCTGATTCAGAACTATCTGCAAATCGGTGAATTGGAGTTGGCAGACTCGTTATTACTAATCGCCGATTCTATAGCAGTGATCATAAATTCAGCGCCGTTGAAAGCCAGTATTCGAAATACCCAAGGATATTTAGCCCAACTGCAAAATGATAATTTAAAAGCAATTGAGAATTATCAGGCATCAATTGATTTATATAATCAGGATACCATACAAGAGGGAATCGCCTCACCGTATTATAACCTGGGGACCATCTATACATCACTAGGTCAGTGGGCGAAAAGCCTCCAATATTTTAATCAGAGCTTAGCCTTGGCCACTGAGCAGAACGATTCGGTGGCGGTGGCTCAAGCTTTCAATGGGTTGGGCAGGGCCTTCTATAAGCAAGGAGATATACAAAGAGCCCAGCAATATTATGAGGGAAGTGTGGAGGTTTATGAGAGTACAGGAACATCGCTAGTAGTACACCCAATCTTCAATCTTGCGCTACTGTACGAAAGCATAGGAGATGGGATAGCTGCCTTGGAATATCGCAAGCGATACGAAGTGGAATACCAAAAGCTGGGATCAACCCAACAAAAGGCTCAGGTTGGGTTATTAGAATTAACTCAAGCTAGTTTGGTTCGTGAATTCAATACACGTTTGACAAATATTGAATTAGAGAAGAATCGCAATAGAAGTAGAGCCTCACTTACCATTTCAGTGCTCTTGGCATTTCTTGTAGTGGGTGTAGTCCTAGCCTGGAACTACCGCCGCAGTGCCCGGCTAGCGAAGCGTGAGGCGGAGCTGCTGCGGCAAGAGACGGAGCTGGCACAGGCACAAGCGAAGATTCAGGGCGAGGAGATGACCAAGAAACGGATTGCCCGCGACATCCACGATGAGCTGGGCAATATCCTTACGCTGATCCGGGTGCACTTTGAGGCGGTAGAGAAGTCGATGAGCCAGCAGCAGCAAACCCAGTCCCGCCACTACGAGGAGGCCTTTACGCTGCTGGGGCGGGCGGTAGATTTCTCGCGCAACATTGCCGAGGAGCTAGACCCCGTCACGCTGCGGAGCTTTGGCCTGATTCCGGCCCTGAAGGGCATCCAGAATTCGCTGCATGGGGTCAACGGCCTGCAGGTGCAGCTGATTCCCATCCAGATGACGGAGCGGCTGCCACCCTT
>DMST01000277.1:2140-4046 GCA_003454975.1 Cytophagales bacterium
AGAGCGGATGGTTTTCCAGCTGATACAGGAGGCGGTAGGCAACGTAGTAAAGCACGCGCAAGCTACCTCGCTCACCATTCAGCTGGTTCGCCACCAGGAGGAGCTGAGCATCTCAGTAGAGGATAACGGGATTGGCTTTGATGTGGAAGCCGTAAGCCAGCGACAAGGCCGCCAGGGCATGGGGCTCGCCAACCTGCGCAGCCGGGTAGATGCCCTGGGCGGTACCCTCACGATTGATAGCCGCAGGGCTGAGGAAGCGGGAAGTCAACCCTCGGGTACCTCGGTGATGATGGAGATTTCCCTAACCCCACATGTAGACACCCATGAATAAGATACAACTGGCCCTGGTGGATGATCACCAGATGATTACGGACGGATTGAGGCATCAGATTGCCCAAGAAGAGGACATGGAGCTGGTCTTTACGGCCCTCCATGGAGCCGACTTTCTGAAGCAGCTACAGGAGCACCGCGAGGTACAGGTAGCGATCCTGGACTTTGATATGCCGCAAATGAACGGTCTGGAGGTGGTGCGGCATCTGAAAACGCTGCTGAACCCTCCCCAAGTGATCATCGTGAGTATGCACAAGCAAGCCCAGCTGGTGAAGGAACTGCACGCCGAGGGCATTCGGGGGTACATCCTGAAGGAGCAGGGGATGCAGGAGGTAGTAAAGGGAATTCGCCGCGTGGCAAATAGGGAAACTTACTGGGGCGAAGGGGTGGCCGAGCTGCTCCTGAAAGGCGCCCAAGCCGAGAACGATGCCGGTTTTGCGGTGCAGCTAACGGAGCGCGAACTCGATGTGCTTAAGCTCCTTCCCAGTGGTATCTCTAGTAAGAAAATCGGGGAACAGCTGCACCTGGCCGCGAGCACGGTGGATACCCACCGCCGGAACATGCTGGCCAAGTTTGAGGTGGAGAACACCATCCAACTAGTCATGGCCGCGCAAAGAGCTGGCATACTAAAGTAAGAGGGAAAAATGGGGAATTCCCCCTTCGTTTAGTTTGGCAGCCCGGCGAAAGTGTCCTCTATGTGATCGATGCCAGTGGAGAACTCAGGATTGTTGGTACTATGGGTACTCATGGGGACAAATCTTCGTACTGTAACTCCATGATGATGGAATAAGGATTCCGGTTACTTGGATGAAATAATATGCTGGCCAAACCTGTAACCAACCTCAGGTTTTCCGGTTGGGTATTGTCCATAAGTAGGCCCCACCAGAATCAACTGGTGGGGCCTCAGTCAGATAGGTATATAGAAACTATTTAGTAAAAGAATCATCGGGGGTGCCTACTATACATCGGCTTATGACCGGGAAGGCGTCGGTAATCACGTATAAGTAGCTGTAGGTTACTCCGTTCAGCGTGAAGTCGCGCTGTACGCCGTTTCACTCATCCAGATTGCCCGAACCTTCAACCTATTCGTAGTTCACGGTATACTTTCAGCTGTACAAACCGCCAACCTCTTCCGGGTCGCAAGCAAAGCCCACTAGCAATAGTCCTCCCAGAAAAAGTGTAGGTTGAGTTCCAAGTAGGAAATCAAAAAATGGCATGGCCTATTCCTTTTGTAAGGATAATGGAATGTACGAGATAGCCAGTAGAAGAGCGGTATTGGCTGCAGGACAAAAAGGGGACGCAATGCTGATTTTTAATAAACCCGAGGATAATCGGCTAAAAGGTTGAATTCTGACTTGCAGAGGCTGAGAAAAGGCAAAATCTTTGCGGACGACTTACGACCATACATCTGTCAGTGGCATTTCCTGTGCGCTGGTGGAGTATTGAAATCACTTGAACACATGATACGCATTCCACTACGCATGCGCGTACTATGGGGCTTTCTTGCCCTGTCCACTTGTTCCTGGGCTCAGTCTGGTCAGGAGCGGCCCAACATCATTTTCCTGATTGGCGATGG
>DMST01000277.1:4069-5110 GCA_003454975.1 Cytophagales bacterium
GTATGGGCTTACCCCAGATCTCGGCGGCGATGGTGAAGTCAGACGCCACGCTCCATTTTGAACGCTTTCGGCACTTGGGCTTTATCAAAACCCACTCGGCCTTAGAAAAGGTGACCGATTCGGCGGCCGGTGCCACCGCTTTCTCGGCCGGCACCAAAACCTATAACGGGGCCATTGGCGTAGACGTGGACACCGTGTCCGTACCCACTATTCTGGAAGAGCTGGAGGAGCAGGGCTACCGTACCGGACTTATCTCTACGTCCTCCATCACCCATGCTACCCCGGGCAGCTTTTATGCGCACGTGAAGTACCGCAAGCTGGAGGAGGAGATTGCCAGCTACTTACCCGGCTCAGGGGTAGATTTTGTGGCCGGGGGCGGCACTAAGTTCTTTGCCGATCGTGAAGATGGGGCCAATTTGGTGGAGGATATGCGTACCGAAGGCTGGGTAGTAAGCACCAATCCCGAAGACGAGATTGTGGCTCCTGATTTGGATACCAAATATTGCTACTTGCACGCCGAGGACGGTATGCCCCGCATGCTGGATGGTCGGGGCGACTTTCTGCCTCGTGCTACCGCAACGGCTCTGGAATACCTCTCAGGAGGAGAGGAGCCGTTTTTTTTGATGGTGGAGGGCTCGCAGATAGACTGGGGCGGCCACGCCAACGATCTGGACTACGTTCTCACTGAGCTGTATGACTTCAACGAGGTAATCGGTCAGGTGCTGGATTTTGCTGAAGCGGACGGCAATACCCTGGTGGTGGTAACCGCCGACCATGAAACGGGCGGGCTGGTACTGTCAGGATCATTATACGGCTACCGGAACATAGAGTACAAGTTTGCTACCGGGGGCCACAGCGCCACCTTGATTCCGGTATTTGCCTACGGTCCGGGTGCAGAGCACTACCAGGGCATCTATCAGAATACAGAAATCTACCACAAGGCCAAGGCCATTCTGGAGGAGTAAAAGGAACCTCTGAGCAGGCCTACAGGAGGTTCTGTTGTCTTTTTTCTGTCCTTGCGTTTTCCTCTACCCAGCGGAC
>DMST01000277.1:5170-49487 GCA_003454975.1 Cytophagales bacterium
TCAAGTAGGAGTAGAGCCCTTTCATGGGAAGGCATCCCCTCCGGATTTAGCCCCCTAAATGCATATTCCTCGCCTACTGAGAACGGCGAGACCATATATAACCCAGCGACCAATACAAGCCCCCAAAGTTGTTCTCAATTTCTGTACTGTTTGTGGCTCGGTCAAAGGTATGTTCGTACACGTTGATGTTTAGGCTAGCCCGGGCTACTACTTGGTGAGACAGCCAATAGGCTAGTCCAAAGCCGGTGCCGAGCCCGATGAATTCTTGTTGCGACCGATACAGTACACCATCCCGGGTTTCCACGGCCCACTGGCTACCCGCGCCACCTATGGCCCGCAAAAATGGCTGCAGCTTGCCGCGACCCAGGTACAAGGTGCCGGTTACCTGACTTGAAAGGCCTAAGGAACGGGATTGGAAGGAGTTGGTACCCTCATAAAAGTATCCGTCCAACCCGGTGCCTGCGTCCAGCGAGAAGTTGTCACGAAAGAAGTAGCCAAAACTGATGCCCGACCGCGTCGTGATTTGGTATCGCTGGTTGGGGTTCAGTATGTCCATGGAACCATATAGGTGTCCATTAAGGATGATGTCGCCCTTTTGGGGTTGGGCAAACAGCCCATCACAAAAGAGCAAGTAGATGGCAGGCAATAGAAGGAGGGTCCGCATGGTTACTTGAGATCTTGATCTTGGTTGAAGAAGGTTTCAAAAGGGCGCCTCCAGAGGTAGCTAATTCCTATTTGGGCCATCACTACGTGGGGTGAACTTGTGGTATAGCTCTCAGGCAACAGCAGGTTGGTGTTTCGGTACGTAATAGTGCCCTGTAAGGCCCATTGGTCGTTGAGCCAGTAATATACCCCAGTTTGAACCACCCCTCGAAAAGTAAGAAACCAGCTAGGGGCATCCCTAAATATAGGTTCGGAGATGAACTGGTGGCGCAGCCCCCAATAGGCTCCTGCACCTATAAAGGGCTGCCAACTCCCTTGGCCAAAAAGGTATTGGATAGTAGGACCCAATCCCAAATTCCATGTATAGTCTATACCGGCTGAATCTCTTGAAAAGTCTAATCCCCAGTCGTTCCCAACTCCCAGGGCCGTGTGGTCCGAGATAAAAACTTGAGGTTGCAGCTGGCTGTAAAGTCCAAGGGATAGGTAATCGGATTCGTTCCTATTGAAGTTGACGATTTGCTGTAGCCCCCTGACGGAACCATGAAATGCGAGAAAGGCATCCCCTTTTTGAGGCTGGCCCTGCATGTGGTAGCTGCTTAGGATCAGCAGGCTAAGGAAGAGAATACTCAAGAATCGCATAAGGTGGTTGTGTGAGTTACTGGTTTCACCAGTAATAACGCAGTAAATAGCCTTCGAGACGGAGTTTACATCAGGAGGAACTGGGAAAGATCAGTGGTTGAGAGTATGGATTTGTGGTATAAGCTCCTGGCTGAAATTGGTGGAGAGTGTATACAAAGGAGCCTCCCGAAGGAGGCTTTCAATTTACTTTGCCAGTGGCCACTCAAAGGCAGTTACCTGGGGCTCGGAGTAGTCGTTTCCACCCTTGATCTTGTGTAGGGTAGCTACTTTCTCTTGCGAGAACTTTTTGAACGAAGATTTCATGTTAGTCTAATTTTCTTTGGTTGAACAATGGGTAAAGTACCCAATTTCCTACAAATTAGATACACCCTTCCTGGTATTAGAATCACCTTGATCCTTTACCATAGGCTGATTTTGGGTATTTTACCCATGACAAAAACTGCAATACATCATGAAAAACGTATCAAATTTCACCCCTTCCTTATCAAAAGACCAGCTGCAAGACTTGCGGGGCGGTCAGGAAATTCGCTTGGAAGTGCAGGATATGAAGAATAAGAAATCGGCCAAATAAGCCGGTCATAATCAACGTAAAGGAGGCTGTCTCAGCAATGAGGCAGCCTCTACATTTTTTATGTACCTACTAAATGATGAGGGTATGATCAAGATTGGGCATCGCCCAGGTATATTACCCCCGTCTTGTCTGCTGCGCTTTCCATTTTACCCAGGACCGTAGAATAAAAATGGCGATATCCCGGCCATTCGAACCGTTGGTGAGTACAATTACCCCGCTTTGGTCATCGTAGTCCATAAAAAAGCCGGATTCCCATCCGTCGTTGGATCCGGCATGCCCCCTCACCCGAATCGGTCCTAGCTTGTATTGCATATATCCCAGGCCATATTTACCCTCGGTCACAGCCTCCGGTTCGCGCATAGTAGCCATGGTTTCATCGGCTAGTACGGCGTTGCCCTCAAAAGAAGCATTTGTAAAACGAATCATATCTTCCAGGGTAGTGTGCAAACCTGCAGCTGCCTGGGCTGTAAACCGCACCAGAGGGATAGGCTGACCTGCTTCATCATACCCTTGGGCGGAGTTTTTTAGAGTCTTCCTGTTCAAGTGAAAGGTCGTGTTTCGGAGCTTGAGTGGACCAAAGACCTCCTTATCCATGTATTGCTGAAAAGGCATGCCCGTTTGTTCCTCAATCATCAGTTGCAACAGTGTATAGCCGCCCCCGGAATACTTAAATTGGGTTTGTGGTTCTAAGATTAACTCCACAGGTTCGTTGGCCCGTACCGGACCATTTTCCCCATCGAGAGAGGCCGATAAGGAGGGTAATTCGGCCTGGGGAGGGAATCCGGGATAGCCATGGACCGAAAGGCCGGCGGTGTGGCTGAGTAGAGCACGTACGGTCACCTTGTTCAGGTCATAATCCGTAGTTGGAAGCTGCCACCGGCTTACGTAGCTAGAGATAGGAGCGTCTAATTCGATGCGGCCTTCCTCTACCAGCTTCATTACGCCCCAGGCAGTGAATAGCTTGCTGATAGAGCCAATATTGAACCCGGTTTGCAGGGTGATTGGGTGGCCATTTTCTACATCTGCCATGCCAATGCCTTGGCTGTACACTAGCTCTCCCTTTTCGAAAAAAGCCAGTGCCATACCGGGCACCTGGTTCTCTTCCATTTGGGTTCTAATCTTGGTTTCCAGTTCGGAAAAGAAAGCTTCTTGTGCCGATACCGCTACTGGCCACAGGCCAATACATAGGAGCGTGAGTAAATTGGGTCTGTTGATCATCGCGAAAAAAAATTTTGATTTGATCGCTAACCTAGCGGCGCTAAAACCCTCGTGGTGGAAAAAGGGATCAATCCCAGGTGGAGGCGTTTAGAAAAGGAGTTGCCCTTGGTGAACCCGGTTTACCCCGGCAAAAGCCCGGTTTACCCCGCCAATAGTACATTGTGCCCAAACAATTGGGGGCATAGATCGGGTATCGTAATTTTCATCATGTTGAAAAAACACAGAGTGCATATCGCGGTGGTATTCACCCTCATGCTGGAGGCAATATTTGTTCTGATCAGGCTCAAACCCTACACCGAAACAGAGGACAGCCTTATATATGAGCGCTGGTTCGATTTCACCCAAGGGTTTCTGGTGCTTTTGGTGTTGTATTCCATATTCCAGATCATATTCACCCGGTGGAAACAATACCGGCAACTGAAAAATGAACACCTTAAGGCCCAACTGAGCCTACTCAAGAACCAAATAGACCCGCATTTCTTTTTCAATACCCTCAACAACTTATATGGCCTCTCCATCGAGAAGTCTGACTTAGTAGGCCCGTATATTCTCAAAATGTCCGAAATGATGCGGTACACCATCTACCGGGGCGCCCAGGAGACGGTTCTTTTGGAAGAGGAAGTAGAGTATTTGCGGCAGTATATAGGGCTCCACGAGGAGCGATACCATAAGGAAGTAGAAGTACAGTTTGACGTGAATATGGAGAACCCCCAGCTAGCCATTGCCCCGCTCCTGTTTATCAATTTACTGGAAAATGCTTTCAAACATGGGGTAGAACCCCTTGCCAAGGAGGCTTATGTACACGTACGCTTGCAAGCCACGATGCAGGAGGTAGCCTTTGAAATACGGAATAACTACCTCCGTAGAAAGAATGCTGATTCTGAAGGTAAGGGGCTAAAGAATTTGCAACAAAGGTTATCTTTGATTTACCCCAAAAAGCATCAATTGGAAATAAAAGAGCTGCCTGAGGAGTATCAGGTATCCTTGAAAATAGAGGTAGCATGATCCGGTATATCATCGTTGACGACGAAACCGTTGCGCACCGCATCATCCAAGGATATGCCGAGAAGGTGCCTTGGTTACAACTGCAAGGCCAGGCCTATGACGGCCTGGAAGCCATGAACCTGCTCAAGTCCCAACCAGTAGATCTTATCTTCTTAGATATCAATATGCCGTTGCTGACGGGATTTGAACTACTGGGTACCCTGGCCCATCCTCCCAAGGTTATCATCACCTCTGCATATCAGGAACATGCCCTGAAGGGGTATGAGTTTGATGTAGTGGATTATTTGCTGAAGCCTTTCAGCTTCGAGCGATTTTTGAAGGCGGTGAACAAGGTAGAGCTAGCCACTGCCAGGCCCACGGCAGGGGTAGAGACTCCTACCCAAGAGAGTATCTATGTGAAGGTAGAGCGCCGTTGGGAACAAATAGCCTTGAACAGCATCTACTACATCGAAGGTCATGGAAATTACGCTAAGATATTTAGGGAAGAAGGCCTATGCCTCACTTCCCTAAACCTGGCCTCGATGGAAGATGTCCTTCCTTCCCATGATTTTCTGCGCATCCACAAGTCTTTCATTGTGGCACGCAGAAAAGTGACTTCCATTGGTACCAAAGTAGAGATCATGGGCAACTACCTGCCTATAGGAGAAACCTACAGGAAGCAGGTGTTGGAGGAAATCAAGAGCAACAAGTAGTTTCCATTATTCATCGGTAATGGCCCCGAGGGCTGTACCATATGTAGTAATGCGTCGGAGTGGATTTACCTCACTAGCTCAGGGCTTGCCTTACTTTTGCGCTTTAGCATCTTCTCCATGATGGACTCTCCACGCCCGGGCTCACTCCAGGGGCAAACTTCAATGCAAATACCACAACTATGGTGTTCTACAAAGTAGGGGAGGCATTTATCAAAATCTACGTACCATTTGGCCTCGCCACGCACCAGCTGCTTCTCATCATGAATGGCCAAAGGAGGACAGTTAGTACTGCAGATCTGGCAATTTGAGCAGAAATCATCTACGCCGATCTCCCGGACACCGTCAGGCACCAAAGGTAGGTCGGTGAGTACGGTAGCTAACCGGATATTGGAACCGAGTTCTTTAGAGATCAAGGAGCCATGCTTACCCAACGTACCAATGCCTGCTTGGGTAGCCACGGGGATGTGAAGTACCTCGTAGGCATCTGGCGAAATATTGGTGGAGGCTCTGGCAGGCCAGCCCATCCTGCGGATATCCCGCGCCAAATCAATGGCTACCTGCCCCACCGCTTTGTAGGTGCTCATAATTTCATGCATGGTGTCGTGAGTAGGTGCTTCCAGCATGAGAGTACGGTTCATGGGTACGGCAATGGAGATGGCGAATCGGAAGGGCAGGTCAAAGTTTTGAAACCGCATGTCCTCTTCTAGCGGAGTGATGCCTACCAGGGCTGCCCCGTGCTCCCGCGCCTTTTCTTTGATTTCAGTGGTAATCTTATGGGGTTCCGTAACGGGCTGTTGTTGGCGTGCTACCAGCCCCACTCGGTTCCGATCCATCCAAAAGATGCGCAAAATAAAATTAGCCAAGCTAGGCTTATTCAAGCCTTGAAAGAGGCGTTCCAGCTTGTTCCAAGGGCCGGTGTAGCCGGTGCTGAAGAAAGGCTGCACCACCCGCCGAGGTTGGGTTTCGCCTACTCCGTTGATGACATTTCCTGATAGGGGAGGTTCCGAAAATTCATAAGAGTATTCGGGAAGAGGATAACTCTCCTGTTTCATCTGTTTAGCTTTCCTGCGGTTCTTTCCCTCGTTGGGAGCTATGCTGGCCACCACCTGCTGGTAGTGGGCATACCATTCACTTTTGAAGGGTGGACTAAATACCTCGTTGGCATTTATTTTTTCCCCTCGCAAGCGTTTCTTCCGGTAGGTACGGTGTTCTATCCGCCCAATGGTGTTGGCTAACAGGGCCACAAATGCGATGTATTGAACGACCCCCAATTGATACCTCACCATGCGGATGCGTTGCGACAGCCGCTCTTTCCAGCCCTCTGGCCGATCAAACTTTGCAATACTCATGACTACACTGACTTCTTTGGTTTTATATATCGATGGGTTATTTGCTATGCATACTGAGCTAGACTAGTGCCCGATTTATAAAGGCAATGAGAGGCTGAATAGCCCGGAAGTGAGCCAATACTTTCTCAAGCCAATCTTCTTGTAATAATTCGGCCGCACTGATTGGTTTGTAAGAGTAGTGCCCTTTGCGCTTCAGCCAGTCCAGGGCTGGGTGATCAGCCGGGTATCCTTTGGGCGGGCGGCTCAGGGCACCGTTGGTTTGCAGGGCTCCGTAGTGGGTTGTCAATTCTGGCCCTTCTACGATGGCTTTCCACTCTTCCACATGGTAGTCGATCTCCTGCCGAATTTTCCCGAGTACGGCATTGTCGGGCATATACACTCCGCCCCCATGAAAACTCTCGTCGGGCGATACCCTTAGGTAGTAGCCGGCCATCGGGCTTTTTTTGCCCCCCGCTGATAGCGTAGTAAAGAAATGAGCGTTGTACGGCGTTTTGTCCTTGCTGAAGCGGATGTCCCGGTTGATCCGGGTCAGCGTCTTTTTGGGATCCAGATCTGCCTGGGCAATGGCCTCGTCCTGTTTGGCGAGCCCTTCCAGCAGCTCGGTGGTGACCGCTAAGAAGTTCTTCTTTGCTGCGTCATACCGTTTCCGATTGGCATCAAACCACTCTTTGTGGTTATTTTCCTGCAGATCGGTGAGGAAATGCAACGTGCTTTCTTGTATCATTTAGTTTGTTTGTCTATGGTTATTGACCATTAGTCAATAACTGGTTAAATTTTTTTCAGTCACACGCCCATGCCTTGGGTAAATACCTCCGCAAAGGTGTCTACCATGGCATGCCGGTCAATCTCATGGTGGTCCTTTAGCAGCTTCTTTTTAGCTTCTACAAACTCTACCACCGCCACACAGCAGGCCCACAAAATGTAATGGGACATGGCTGTATCCAGGCTGGGGTTGATGTGGCCTTTTTGCTGACCTTCCAGCACCAGGTTGTGGGTAAAAGCCTGTAGCCGATGACTGACAGCTAAGTAGTTAGCTTCGTCTATATCAAACTCCGGCCGTTCCATGTAAGAGATCAGCTCGAAGTACTTGGGGTAGGTTTGATAGTAGGCGTAGCAAGACTGGATCAGGGCTTTGATTTTATCCAAGTGATGTTCCTTTTCCTCCGTAACTTCCTGGAAACCAGTTAGTAACAACTCCAGTGCTTTCACTACCAAGTCTACCAGCATTTGGTCTTTGTTGCGGTAGTACTTGTAAACTGTACCCTTACCAATGCCCGCCTTTTCTATCACCTGGTCTACCGTAAACCGCTCGATCCCCACCTCCAGCAAGACTAATTCCGCTGCAGATATGATTTGAAGCTTACGCGTTTCGGCTGTTTCTCTTTTACCGGGCATGGAGTTATTGACTGTCAGTCAGCAATTGAACGGGGTGTTCTGTAAATTGTTTGCTTGGGGGAAGAAAAAAATGATTCCTAGAAAGAATCGGTAGTATTCAGCAAGATCAAATAGGGTAAGCACTCGCTTATTGAGCCCTGAAGGTGGTTAGCCTTCAGGGCGGTTCATGCTTTTGTTAATTAATAATCCTGTAGCCAATCGTACTGCTGTAGAATATCCATCCCTCCACACATTACGAAGAGAGAGTGGGGTTTGATGGGGCTATTGAATAGTGCGATGTACGTAAGATCGTACTCCGGAAAAGCAATATAGAAAGACGAAAATCCTCCCTGACTGCCTGTGTGGCCTACTGAAAGAGAAGAAGGGAATTCAGCTTGGGGATAATATTGACACCAACCGTCGTGATAGTCTACAAACCAGCTGAGCCCAATGCCGGGAGATTCGGGTGATTCCCAATTATCGGGTTGCCAAGCGGTACGGGCCTCAGTAAATAGTTCAAGGTTGAGCAAGGTCCCAGCTCGCAGTGCATTTTCGTACTTGGCTAGCTCCTCGGTGGTGCTCCAAACGCCTCCATTTCCGGCGGCATTCCAAGTAGGGATTTCTCCAAAGTCCGCTTCATTATATACTTCCTCTTCCTCATCGTAGAGGTAAGCGTGAGCCACACCGCGGGTAGGGTGTTGCACATCTGTAATGGTGCTTAGTGGCATGCCCACTACGTCGAAGATTCGCTCTTGGATAAACTCCCGCCAAGGCTGCCCACTCACTTGCTCTATGACCAGGGCCAAGCCGTTATAGGCCGGATTAGAGTATTCAAACTGAGCGCCGGGTTCGAAAACCAGTGAATCATTGGCCAGTATCGGGCTCCAGTTATCCCAGTCATCAGCGGTGAGGTAGTGCTCAGTGCTGTCCGAAATTCCTCGGCTGTCTTTCAAGCCGGAGGTATGCGAGAGCATGTGCCGCAGGGTAACCTTTTTGCCGATCTCCGGACTTTTCATTTGGGGAAAGTACATCAATAGAGGGTCCTCCAGTGAGAGTTTTCCCTCTTCTGCCAGCATCAGGATGCCAGTGGCCACAAAGGTCTTGCTGATAGACCCGGTATTGTACACCGTTTGTGGTGTGTTGGGGCTTCTTGTCTCCAAGTCTGCCAATCCATAGGCTTTGCTGAAAATCACCTCGTCGCCTTTCATGACTAGAATACTGCCTCCAGGTACTTCTGGCGGCAGATTCTTCATGTAAAGAGAATCGAAGGCATTCAGAAAAGATTCAGGAACGGAGATTGAGTTCGGTTGAGCGATGGAAGTGCCTAAGCAGGCCATCCAAGCGCAAAGTGTGGGTAATATTATCTTGTACATGCTGGGAAAATGGACATACCCACATAGAATCACAAATCTATTTCCGTGAAGCATTAGTCCTGCTTATGTGGTTTTGATATTCTGATGATCGTTAAAAAGCATTAATTCCTTTCTGATACTTCTCAATCCCATTTTTTCTGTCTTATCCCCAAAAACGTACTCCCCTAACTAGGCCTTTTTGGAGGTGATTTCTGTCTCTTTCTTTTGCTGAAAGAGCAGTAACCGTAGTCGTAAGTAGCGTGGAACCGGGCTTGAATCTGGTACGAGTATCTACCGAAGCAGGCATGGAGACCCACAAAGTGCAGATCGGAAAATAAGGCCGAACTTGATGGGTAAAGAATGTAAGTAAGAAGGCTGCCTGGTGGGGCAGCCTTCTTTCGTGTTTATGCTGCCACGGCTTCGGGTTGTCCCATCTCTTTCAGGTGCCTGAGGTGACTCCTTACCCCACCGAAAAAAGTGGTTTGGTTGGGCGAATAACCTGCCTGGGTAAGCTCCCGGTACAAAATTCGGTTGAGCCTAGGATAGTGTACGTGGTGAATATGGGGATACAAGTGATGGGCTATGTGGTTGTTGAACCCACCGAAAACATGGTTGGCCAAGCGACTAAACGGAAAGAAATCGTTGCTGCTGCGCAGCTGGTTGTTGATCCACGAAGTACGGATGTAGCCCTCGGCATCGGTATCGAAATACTCGGTAGCCTCCACATGGTGGGTGATGAAGAAGGTGAAGAGTAGAAACACTGACTGCGCCGCGTGCATCAGTAGAAAGGCCAGAATGACCCAGCCGGTATCCACTGGGGAGAGGGCCAACGGAATGGTTAGTAAGTACCCGAAATACACCAGCTTTTGGGCCCAGAAGGAGAGGTGGTAGCCCAACCCAAGTTTTCCTGAGCGGAAATCCTGCATGTACACAAAACCGTCCTTCCAGGTGATCCAATACAATGAATAGGTGGCATAGGCCAGCGGTGCATAGATATGTTGCCAGCGGTGATACCAACGTAGCGGAGCTGAGGGCTCCACGCGCATCCAGTTCGTAATCTGCAGGTCCGTATCGTAGTCCTTCACATTGGGGGCATAGTGGTGGCTGTGTACGTGGCGGTGCTTCCAGGCCTCAGCATGGGCGCCCATCATGGTATAGAGTACTGTATAGCCCAGATTGTCCCAGAAGCGGTGCTTGAACACCGCTTGGTGCGAAAAGTCGTGGGCGAAGTTAAACGCAAACAGCATGCTGGCGAAGCCAAAGGCCAGGTAGGCCAATAGTAGCAGGCCAGGGGATGGTGCGTGCACTACGGCCCAAAAGGCCCCCGAAGTTAGCGCCAGGTACACTACAAACTTGGTGAAGAGCACCCGCCGGGTGGCTCGCGGATCGATGATGAGTTCGCGGGCAACGACGGCATTTAGCCGCTTATGCAGCATGCTGTCTTGCGTGATGTGTATGTGCCGATCTTTCATGCTGCTACCGGTTTGGTGGCCGCCTTGGTTTCAAAAGGAATCGGCAAATCTGGGTTTGGAGTACCCATCTTCTTTAGGAACCGAAAGTGGGCGGCCAGCGCCTGGCGGTAGGGCATCTCCATGTACGTTATGCCGTATTCGGCGCAGGTAGCCCGGAAGATGGGGAGGATCTTGAGGTAGTGCACGTGGCAGATGTCGGGTAGTAGATGATGCAGTGCGTGCGCGTTGAACCCACCCAAGGTCCAATTGAAGAAGCCGCTGCCCGAGTTATAGTCTACCGAAGTCACCATTTGCAAGGTGGGCCAGCTCATATCTAGTTTGCCTTCCGCATCCGGCTCAGGGTGGTGTACAAAGTCCGAGAGGTGCGATACACCCAGCACGGCCGTGAAAATAATGGACACCAGAAAGTGGTTCACCAAAAAGGCCAACAGTACTGTGCCCCAGCCCATGGGCGTGACGAGGGCAGGCAGCACAATCATATACCCGATGTAAAAGAGCTTGAAGAAGATAAGGCGAAATACTTCGCTGCGGGGCATGCGTACCTCTATGGTGCGGCTGCTGTAGTTGAAGGCCATCAACGTTTCGCGAAACAGAAACCAGTTGAGCGAGTACAGCAGGTACAGCACGGGAGTATACAGGTGCTGGTAGCGGTGGTACCAGCGCAAGGGTTGGTTTTCGGTCATTCGCACCAGCGGATTGTTGAGCACGTCGATGTCGCTGCCCTCCACGTTGGTGTAGAGGTGGTGCGACTCGTTGTGGTTTTTACCCCACACGTAGGCGTTATTGCCTTGCAGTTGGAAGCTGAGTTGAAACAGTAGCTTATTCAGCTTTCGGTTCTTTACAGCCACGCCGTGGGCAGCGTCGTGCGATACATTGAAGGCCGTGAGCAGCACCGCCAGACTCATGCCCAGGTAGGCCGTCCAGAACATCCAGGCTTCGGTGCTGAGCAGTACACCCGTATAGGTCACCAATACGAACCCAAAATAGAGGCCAATTTTGAAGCGCATGGTGTGGTTGCCATAGCGTTCGATCCCCTCTGACTCAAAATACGCGTCAATGTTTGCTTTTAGGGCTTTGTAGAAAGCTGTGCCCTGGTCCCGGTCGAATTTTAGTTTTTGCATAGCGTTCGTTTTGGGTGAAAAAGTAGTTACCTAAGCTAACGATTTTCCAGGATGCATAGTACCCAGGGAAGGAACGACGACCGGGATGGCGCACGGCTTATAATTGCCATGGTCATTATAGAATATGTAGTGGCCGACCACGACCCACCCCAACCCTCTGACACAAAAAAGCCCCATGCGAAGTGCACGGGGCCGGGACATTGGGTGTATGAAGAATTACTTAAAGGCCGGAATTCCGGTGATCTCTGCGCCCAGAATGAGCAAGTGAATGTCGTGCGTACCCTCATAGGTTACCACACTTTCCAGGTTAGCCATGTGGCGCATCATGGGGTAGTCGCCGGTGATACCCATACCGCCGTGCATTTGGCGCGCCTCACGAGCAATATTCAAGGCTACCTCCACATTGTTTCGCTTCGCGAGAGATATCTGTGCGGTGGTGGCAGTGCCCTCGTTGAACATCTTACCTAGCTTCCAGTTAAGCAGCTGCGCTTTGGTAATCTCGGTAAGCATTTCGGCCAGCTTCTTCTGCTGCAGCTGGAAACCACCGATGGGCTTATCGAACTGAATACGCTCGGCGGCGTACTTACGGGCGCTCTCATAGCAGTCCATAGCCGCACCAATGGCACCCCAGGCTATACCGTAGCGGGCCGAATCCAGGCACATCATAGGCGCTCCCAAGCCGCTCTTGCCGGGCAGCAGGTTTTCCTTGGGTACCTTCACGTTGTCAAACACGAGCTCGCCGGTAGCGCTGGCGCGCAGGGTCCATTTGTTGTGGGTGGTGGGGGTAGAAAAACCTTCCATACCGCGCTCCACGATGAGCCCGTGGATTCGGCCTTCCTCATTCTTGGCCCACACCACGGCTACGTCTGCATGTGGTGAATTAGAAATCCACATCTTAGCCCCGTTGAGCAAATAGTGGTCGCCCATGTCTTTGAAGTGGGTGGTCATCCCGCTGGGGTTCGACCCGTGGTCGGGCTCTGTGAGGCCGAAACTTCCAAGGTGCTCGCCACTAGCAAGTTTGGGTAGGTACTTCATCCGCTGCTCTTCGGAGCCAAACTTGTAGATGGGGTACATCACCAAGGAGCCTTGTACCGAAGCCGTGGAGCGCATACCGGAATCGCCGCGCTCAATTTCTTGCATGATGAGGCCATAGCTGATATAGTCCAGACCGCCACCACCGTATTGTTGGGGAATTGTGGGGCCAAAAGCACCGATTTCGCCGAATTTTCGTACGATCTCATAGGGGAAGTGTGCATTCTGTGCCCAGTCCTCGATGTACGGGGTTATGTCTCGTTTTACAAAGTCACGAACGCTTGCACGAATGAGTAGGTGCTCTTCGGTGAGTAGGTCGTCGATCTGGTAAAAGTCAGGAGATTCGAACGTATCTTGGAACGCCCGTTTGGTTGTTTCTTGTGCCTCAGCAACTGCGTTTGACATCCTCTTTTCCGTTTTAAACAGTAGATTTGCCCCAAAGGTACACCATTCACTATTTTTTACCGAAAACGTATGCAGAAAAGCGACCTGAGTCCCGAAGTACTGGAAAAAGTACAATTGCTGGCGGAGAAGTACGAAGCCATGGGACAGGACCTTTCTTCCTATCTTGAGGGTCTGTTGTACAGTGACTACCTCAAGTACTGGGATTACATCCGGCTGGATTCCTTGCTAGACCTACAGCATCCTAAGACGGAGTTTCCGGATGAGGTTATTTTTATCATGTACCACCAGATCACCGAGTTGTATCTGAAATTGGCCTTGTGGGAGCTGAAACAATTGTCAGAAAATGAGGAGCTCACAGCCGTTACATTTGGAGATAAAATTCTCCGGGTGGTACGGTACCTGGAAAACCTGGTACGCTCCTTCGATGTCATGGTAGACGGAATGGAACCCCAGCAGTTCCACAAATTCCGGATGGCTTTGCTGCCCTCCTCTGGTTTTCAGTCAGCCCAGTTCCGCTTTCTTGAATTACACTGCACGGACATGGTAAATCTGGTAGCACCGGACCTACGCCAGGACATAACCGGCGAAGAGACCACCGAGATGCTGTATGATATGCTGTACTGGCGGCGGGGAGCCACAGAGTTAGCAACTGGCAATAAAACCCTCACGCTCAAACATTTTGAGCGCAAGTATTCGGATCGGATGTTGCAAATGGGGGAGAAGCTTCGTTCGTGCAACATACATCAGTTATACGTAAAGCATTTTGCCAATACCCCTCAGGCAGAAGAGTTGGTGCCCTTGTTGCGGCGCCTAGACATGCTGGCCAATGTAGACTGGTGCCTGGCCCACTATAAGTCAGCCGTGCGCTATCTGCACCGCGATCCCATTGACATTGCCGCTACCGGCGGTACCAATTGGCAGAAATATTTGCCACCTCGTTTCCAACAAATTATCTTTTTCCCGGAATTGTGGACGGAAGAAGAACGGAAGAATTGGGGTAAAACCTGGGTGATGCGGGAAGTATTTCACGAAACTAACTCAGAACCCATCTCAGAATAATCTCATTCGTAACACTACGTTGTGGGTATAATGAAGGTGAATAAATCAGTTGTAGCCGGTATCTCCCTGTTGCTTTTTGTAGTAACCGGCCCGCTACTCTATGCCCAGTCGGGTGTAAAGGTGCTCACCTATTATGATGACAAAACCGACCTGGTAAAAGAAGAATTTACCGTTCGGGATACCATTAGCAATATTTACGAAGGTCCGTATACATCCTATTTCAGCAACGGTAGGGTAGAGAAACAGGGTGATTTCCGGAATAGTGTACAACATGGTCATTGGAAATTCTACTACGAGAATGGGAACCTGCGAATGGACGGGGATTACCGTGATGGACAAGTAGTAGGCGTGTGGCGATACTATTACGAGAAGAAACAGACCCTAAGTGCTCAAGGTATTCTGTTCAATAACCAAAAACAGGAGGCTTGGGAAGAATATTACGAAAGTGGCCAGGCTAAAAATGAAGGGAAATATCTGGATGGAAAAAAGGTGGGCATCTGGAATTACTACTACGAGGATGGCACCCTGAAGGCTCAAGCCTTTTATGAAGCAGGACGAGGAATCTACGAGGAATACTACACCTCAGGCAAAGTAAAAGCCCGCGGCCTTAATGTAGATGGTATGAGCGATAGCACCTGGCAGTTTTTCTTTGAGTCGGGCGAGTTGCAGTCAGAAGGAGGGTATGCCAACGGAGTCCGAAATGGAAAATGGCAGTTCTTCTACGATAATGGTCAGGTGATGGCGGAGGGAGACTACCAGGACGGTCAGGCCAATGGCAAGTGGAATTACTATTACGAAGACGGCACGCTAAACTCGGAAGGTGCCCTGCAAAGTGGCAAGCGCGAAGGATTTTGGAAGATCTATGACCGCAGCGGCACCTACAAAGCTGAGGGGGTCTTTCAGGATGGAGAAGGGGAGTACCGGGAATACTACGAGAGCGGTAAGCTGAGAGCCATTGGCAACATTAAGGATGATCGCAATGAAGGGCAGTGGCAATATTATTATGAGACTGGCGAACTGGAGGGGGAGTGCTTCTTTGTGGATGGCCGCGGGGAATACATTGGCTATTATCCGGATAGTACCATCAAAACCCGAGGGCAGATTGAGGATGGTAAGTGGATTGGAGAATGGCAGTTGTTTGCCGAAGATGGTACCCTGGAAGCGTACTATCGCCCCGTTTACCCAGACGAGATACCGCTATTCTCTGTGGCCGCTGCCACCCCGCCTCCTACGCCCACCAGGCGTGGCGATTATGATAAGCCTGATTACGGATTCCGGCCTTCTCGTTTCAATTACTTTAAGCCAGCTTCTAATGAGTTTGTGGGTATCACGGTGGCCAGTAATCCGTTGATGCTGGTATTGGGGTATGTGCCTTTATCGTTAGAGTTGTTCTACGAAGAACGATTGGGGTACGAGCTAGAAGCAGGATACAAACAGGAGCGCCCTTTTATATTTTCCACCAATCAGTATCCTCGAACGGTAGGCGGGTACCTTTCCGTTCGCCAAAAGTTTTACCATCAAGATCGCTGGTGGGGCATGCCTTATTTCGGGCATGAGATCCGTTCTACCTTTCTGTCCTTTTCTGATTCAGCCAATAGTGATCCACAGTCGGGCTGGCGGTTAGAGTATTACGTACTGGGCGGAAGCCGCTTTACCACCTTGACTGAAATAAGAGGATTTACCGTGGATGTATTCGGAGGATTGGGGATAGGCTTTGAACAAATCCCGGGAGATTTTCAGCAAGAACGGTGGTATCCACAAGGATTGTCTCTCAACCCCTGGTTGGGCATCAATCTGGGGTGGATGTTCTCAGCCAGAGCCAAAAACCAGAGGCCCAATACTTCCTTCTAAGGAGCCCTATTGTTCTGCTTGCACCCCATTCAAAAAGGTTTCAACTTCGTGCATGCCATCCTCACCACCTACCCAGCGCGTGTATACCCGCCAGTTTTGGTTACTCTGCGCTAGTGGTTTTCTGTTCTTCGCCAGCTTCAATCTCATCGTGCCCGCCTTGCCAGATCATCTGGAGTCCATGGGCGGTGGACAGTACATCGGCCTCATCATTGCCGTGTTTACCGTAACGGCCGGGATTTCACGCCCCTTCTCAGGTAAGCTTACCGACCAATGGGGACGCCTACCGGTGATGATTTTTGGTGTCGTGGTGTGTGTGATTGCCGGTTTCCTGTATCCCATGGCAGGTACCGTCCTCAGCTTCCTAGCCGTCCGGCTATTGCATGGTTTCAGTACTGGCTTTAAGCCCACCGCCACGTCTGCCTTCGTGGGAGATATTGTGCCCAGCCATCGTCGCGGTGAAGCCTTAGGATTCTTAAGTACTTTTGGTAGCATTGGCATGGGACTTGGCCCGTACTTCGGCCCCTTGATTGCGGAAGCCTGGGGCATCAATGCCATGTTCATTACCTCCTCAGTACTTGCCGCACTCTCGGTACTTATCCTTTTGGGGATGAAAGAGACCTTGCCCAGTGCTCAGCGGTTTCATCGACACATGATCAAGATAAATCGTCGGGAAATAATCACCCCTGAGGCATGGCCGCCGGCCATTGTGATGGGCCTTACTATTTTCACCTTTGGCGTGGTATTGACGCTAGCACCAGATTTCACTCTGTCCTTAGGTTTTCCTGAGGCACAAAAGGGCATCTTTTTTACCCTATTTACTTTTAGTTCGTTGGTCGTTCGGTTCGTTAGTGGTAAAGCTTCCGATCGATGGGGTAGGGTAATTATGCTTCGCCTAGGCATGTGGGTACTAGTGGCGGGAGTTGTCCTATTTGCTACCGCCACAGGCATTACCCAATTTGTGATTGGGAGTATGCTTATTGGTTTTGCAGTTGGAAACAACCAGCCAGCGCTTTTTGCCTGGACCATTGATCGAACTCCAGATCACTTGCGTGGCCGTGGGTTGGCTACCGTCTATATCCTATTAGAGATAGGGGTAGGGGCTGGTGCATTGATTGCGGGTTGGTTGTTCGCCAATCAACTGGAGAATATGACCGTGGCTTTATTGTCCCCGGTTCCGTTAGTGCTTTTGGCTTTTGTCTATTTGCTTCGGATACCACGCGATGTCACCCCCAAGGGAAAATAAAGGGTTCTTATGAGGTTGATTGAAATATATAGTATGGATTAATCTTAGCAGTTCCTTAATGGTAGGGTAAAAACCATGTAGCCACAAAAACAGACCTTGTATAGAATAAGGTCTATTGTGAAAAGCTTCTACAAAACCATCGTAATATCTGACGTTCATTTAGGTACCAAGGGTTCTAAAGCCAGAGAACTTGTCCGGTTTTTGAAACAAGTTACCTGTGAGAATTTGATTCTCAACGGTGATATCATAGACGGGTGGCAGTTGCGCAAGTATGGCAAATGGAAGAAGCGTCATACACGATTCTTTAGACGTGTATTGAAGATGGTTGAGGAAGACAATACTAAGGTTACTTATTTGCGGGGTAACCATGATGACTTTCTGGATCAAATACTCCCCATGGCCATTGGCAATTTCTCTATTCAAAGAGAAATGGTATATGAAAGTAACGGCAAACGGTACTTCATAACCCACGGCGACATTTTCGACTCCATCACCAGTAATCTGAAATGGCTCGCTAAAATGGGCGATGTAGGGTATACTTTTCTACTATATATCAACCGCAAATACAACAACTACCGTCGCAAGAAAGGATTGCCATACTATTCTCTTTCCCAGGTGGTTAAGTCCAAGGTGAAGGGTGCGGTGGCTTATATTGATGATTTTGAAAGTGAACTGGCCAAGATTGCCAAAATCAAAAATTGTGACGGCATTATTTGCGGCCACATCCACCAGCCGGCAATCAAAGAAATTGAGGGTATTGTTTACCTTAATTCAGGAGATTGGGTAGAATCATTAAGCGCCCTGGTAGAAGATGAGCAGGGAGAATGGAGCTTGGTGTACTATTCAGAAACGGAAAAGGTAGCCCCATTAGCGCTTGCCGATGAGGACGATGATGCTCCTGATGAAGAGTTCACCGAATTGATCAATCCCAAAAAACTGGAAGAGTTGTCAAAGGCGGGTATTGGGTAAATTCAAGCCCACTATTAGTAGGTGGTATTTTACATTTTGTCACGACTAGACCCACTTTCCCACCGTACATCGCTACCTTTGAGGTGCTTTTCAAGTTGTGACAACGCACCTTTATGCGTGAAATTAATTTCCTGGGAGTACTCCTTTTTTTACTGAACCTAACTAGTATCTCTGTAGGGCAAATCCCAGCAGCCGTAGCAGAGTCTCCTTCCCTGGGGTTAAACCCTGAAAAACGGCTTACCCAGTATTTGGTACGAAACTGGACGGTAGAAGAGGGGCTACCGAGAAATAATGTACTAGATGGCACTCAGACGACTGATGGCTACATTTGGTTTGGAGGATTCGCAGGCCTTGTCAGGTTTGACGGAGTAGAATTTCAGGTTTTCAATAGCCAATCCGATTCAGTATTCAATGCAGATGGTGTATATACCCTACATGCAGATGCGCAAAATCGGTTATGGATCGGAACCCAGGGTAGTGGATTGCTACGCTATGCCCAGGGGCAATTCCAACAGCTGTTTACGGATACATTACTTCAGCAGGCTAGCGTTTTTGCCATGGCGCCAGACGCTAATGGGAGTATGTGGCTTTCCACCTCTCGAGGGTTGCTACATTATTCTGAAACGGGCATTACCGTTCCCGATTCCTTGGAATCCATTGCATCAAAGCGGATAAGAGAGTTATTAATTGATAGTCAGGGGATTCTATGGATAGGCACTTCAAATGAAGGATTGTACCGGTATGGAGATGAGCAGCTTACTTTCGTAGGAGTAGAGGATGGCTTACCAAGCGAAGCCATATATAGCCTTTCCGAGGGGATTGATGGTCACATGTGGGTAGGTACTTGGAACGGCCTGGCGCGGCTAAGCAGGGAGGGAGAGGTGTTGAGTGTACAGCAAAATTCCCCCGGCCAACCTACTCGCTCCCTAGATGCCTCGCTTATTGATCAGCATGGAACCCTTTGGGTAGGCGGGCTTGAAGGTCTGGGGAGATACCATCAGGGGGAATGGAAACAATTTGAATCCAGGGTTGGCTTTCAACTAAAGGAAATTAGTACACTGTTTCAGGACCAGCAAGGCACCTTGTGGGCCGGTACTTATCGTCATGGTATCTGGCAAATTACAGATGGTCGGTTTTCTGGGTACAGCATTCCAGAGGGGCTCTCAGGCGGTGTGGTGTATGCCCTATTGGCCGAGGAAGACGCCGTGTACATTGGTACGGAAACAGGGCTATCTGTGCTTACCTCTGAGGGTGTAAAGGATTATTTGCAAGGTGAGGGAAGTCAGCACTTTGTCAGAGATATTCAACGGGATAGCCGGGGGCAGCTATGGCTTTGTACGTATGGCGGACTGGTAGCTTGGGATGGCTATGAAAAAAAGCGGTACACCACCCAAAATGGATTTAATACCAACCAAATTCGGACTCTGGCTGAGGATACGGAGGGTAACTTGTGGGTAGGAACCCGAGTGGGGTTATTTCAGATAGCGGGCGATTCGGTGGTTATTCCTCCCGAAGTAGCCGAACTGTCTCAAACATATATTTTGTCCCTTTTTTCGGATAGCCGTGGTCACCTCTGGATTGGTACCAACGGGAGTGGTCTATACCGCTGGGACGGTCAAAAATTGCTGCATTACACCCAAGCGGACGGTTTGGGGAACAATTTCATTTTTCGGTTGGAAGAGGACGAAACGGGCACCTTGTGGATTGGTACCACAGGAGGCCTCACACGATATCAAAAAGGACAGTTTGCTACCCTAACCAGATCTCATGGGTTGCCCTCCAATGTGGCCTTCCAGCCATTAGTAGATGATTTTCAACGCCTATGGGTTATCACTGATGCTAATGTATGGATGAGCCCCCTACGGGAGGTAAATCGACTATTGGATGACAAGGTAGAGCAGCTGGCGGGTTTACAAACTTTTGATAAGTACGATGGACTGTTGGGAGGACAGCCCACTGGAGTGTCTGTTTCGCACATAGGGCCTGATAATCGATTGTATGTATGTACCCCGTTGGGTTTTTCCACTATCGATCTGAAAACCGATCATGTGTACCGGCATACGCCTATGCAAATAGATCGGGTGCAATCGGATGCTCGGGATTATCAGGGAGGAGGTCCTGTGGTTGTTTCCCCCGGGAACCGCCAACTCATCATCCATTATACTGCGTTTGACTATTATGCCCCTCAGGCGCTACGTTTTAGCTACCAGCTAGAAGGTTTTGATTCAGAATGGGTAGAGGCTGGGGGCCGCCGGGTTGCTATATATACCAATCTGCCGCCAGGTGAATACACCTTCCGACTAAAGGTGGCCAGCCATGATGGGGAATGGTCAGAAGAACCGCTCACAATGACCATAGAGCAAGAGGCGTGGTTTTACCAGACAGACGGTTTCAAATTTCTAGTATTCTTCCTCTTTATTGGGGTGGGAGTAATCATACATTATAGCCGAATTCGGCTGTTGGAGGCCCACAACAAGCGCTTGAGCCAACTAGTGACCAAGCGTACCCATATGATAGAGAAGCAGAAGGAGGCGATTGCTGGGCAGGCAAAGATGTTAGAGTCCTCCTACGTGAAAATTAATGATTCCATACAGTATGCAAGGCGTATCCAGGATGCCCTTCTTCCCAGTCCGCAGTCCTTGCAACATATTTTTCCCGAAAGCTTCATCTTGTACCGGCCCAAAGATGTAGTGAGTGGTGACTTCTACTGGTTCGAGCAGATTGGTCAAACTGTAGTTTTGGCGGTAGTAGACTGCACCGGTCATGGTATTCCTGGGGCATTCATGTCCGTATTGGGTAATACCTTGCTCACCCAGATTGTTAGTCAGCAGGGTATTCTTCATCCAAAGGCCATTCTTCGAGAGCTGCACCTACAAACCATTATGCACCTACAACAGGACGACCATTCTGATCAGATGCAGGACGGAATGGACGTGTCCCTGGTGATGATGGATTTTGAAAAAAAGACCCTTTCTTTTGCCGGGGCAAAACGTCCTTTGCTGTACCACGACGGACTTGATTTCCATGTATTGAAGGGAGATCGGTATTCCATCGGGTCTGTGGATACCCAACTGCATCAGGAATTTAAGGAGCATACCCTCCCATTGAGCCAGATTCGGCAAGTGTATCTTTTCTCAGATGGCTACGCCGACCAGTTTGGTGGAGAGAAGGGGCGGAAATTTATGACCAAAAAATTCTATTCTCTGTTAGATCAGCTATCTGAAAAGCCTTGGAAAGCTCAATTACAAGAATTGGAAACTACTTGGTTGGATTGGCGGGGACAACAGGAGCAGGTAGATGATATTTTGGTGGTAGGAGTTTCCCTATCTTAGCCACATGCTGCAAAACGACCTTCGCCTTACGCTGATACAAACAGACATCTACTGGCATGATATCACGGCAAATCTGGCACATTATGAGGAATGGCTGTGGGACCTAAAAGGTGCCACAGATGTCATCATTTTACCCGAGATGTTCCAGACGGGCTTTACCATGGAGGTAGAGGCAATGGCAGAGCCTATCAATTTTACAACTTTCAAGTGGATGCGCCGCTTGGCCGAGCATACCCAAGCACTGGTGCTTGGCAGTCATATCGTAAAGGACCGGGGGCAATTTTTTAATCGACTACTTTGGGTAGAGCCCGATGGTGCCTATGCCACTTACGATAAACGTCATCTTTTCCGAATGGCCAACGAACACCATCATTTTTCATCTGGCAAAACACGTTTAGTGAGGTCTTGGAAGGGCTGGCGGATTCACCCGTTGGTCTGCTACGATCTCCGTTTTCCGGTTTGGAGCCGAAATAGAAGCATAGGCACCGATCAGCCTGAGTATGATCTTTTGTTGTACGTAGCCAACTGGCCAGCAGCACGGGTCAATGCCTGGGATGCTTTGTTGCAAGCTCGGGCCATCGAAAACCTGTGCTTTGTAGCCGGGGTGAATAGGGTAGGGGAAGATGGTAAACAAATTCCCTACAATGGTCATTCGAGTGTGTATTCACCAAGAGTGGAGCGCTTGTGGTATGGAGGGGAGGAAGTGTCGTTAGGACAAGTTACTCTATCAGCTGACAACCTGAATCGGTTTCGTGAAAAGTTCCCCGCTCACCTAGATGCTGACCAATTTGAGATTAATCTCGAACCCTAGAGGGGGCCAGTGAGTTATCTAGAAAACTTTTTGGTATCAAGACATGATAGATAATTTTACTGTTCAGCATAAAGAGGGAGACTCTAAAGGAAAATTTTTTATTGCCAACGAGGAAGGGCAGGAGATTGCCCTATCTACCTATTCAAAGGCGGGTGCTGAGCGTATTATCATTGACCATACTGAAGTAGATGACTCATTGCGTGGAAAAGGGGCTGGTTTAGCTCTGGTAATAGAAGCTGTACAGTATGCCCGTGATAAGTCAATAAAAATCCTACCACTTTGTCCATTTGCCAAGTCAGTTTTCAATAAGCATCCAGAATTTAGGGATGTCTTGTGATATTGGTATTATTCAAATATTTACTTTGAATATTTTGCCTGATGTCGCACAACCGCTAATTGAGCTGATTGTTTGTGAAAATAGTTACAAAATTTCCACTTTTCTGTAACCCTATTCATCGGCATATTAAGAGGCATATGTTGTGTCTATAATACTCATTCTCAGGCACTTATTATTTTTGTTCTGTTGGGTTTTCTAACGCAGTAAATTATTTGGCCCTACGATCTTTCCTTGATTTAGTTCTATCAATTTTTAGTTTTTTTTGAAAGATTGTTATGTTTGGAAATAGCAATCGAATACGCCTAAACATTCAAACTAAAATCAAACTAATCATGAAGAGATCCCTATTAGCTGGGTTCTTTGCTTTGGCACTCATTACTGGTGCCTTTGCGCAGGGCAGGACCGTATCTGGTACGGTGACCTCTGGGGAGGACGGTAACACGCTCCCAGGGGTAAACGTGATCGTGAAGGGAACATCCTCTGGGGTGTCAACGGATTTGGACGGGAAGTACCGGATTGAAGTTCCTTCTGGAGGTATCCTCGAATTTTCTTACCTAGGTTTCTTGAGCCAAGAGGTTGAGGTAGGGGCACGCAGTGTAGTTGATATTACTCTGCAGCCTGACTTGAAGCAATTGGACGAAGTAGTAGTAACCGCTCTCGGTTTTGAGGAAGACCGTGATCAGTTAGGGTCTACTTTCTCTAAAGTAGGTGGCGAAGCCATCGCTCAGTCTGGTGAGACCACCCTGTTGAATGGTCTTGCTGCTAAAGCGTCTGGTCTGACTATCCAACGTAACTCAGGTGATCCTGGTGCGGGTGCTTACATCCAGATTCGTGGCCAGTCTACCATCCAAGGTAGCTTACAGCCCCTCATCGTAGTAGACGGTGTGCCCATTACTAGCTCTACTATCGGTAGCGGTACTGCGGGTGTAACTCAGCAATCACGTATCAACGACATCAACCCTAATGACATTGAGTCTATTCAGGTACTGAAAGGTGCATCAGCTGCTGCACTTTGGGGTACTCGTGCGGGTAATGGTGTAATTATCATCAAAACCAAAGATGGTCAAAAAGGCAAGATGCGTGTTTCTTACCGCGGATCATACTCTATCGACCAAGTGAACTTGCGTCCACAGTTGAGCCAAAACTATGGTCAAGGTTCTGCTGGTTCTTATGGTTTCGGTTCTGCTCTTTCTTGGGGTGACCACATTCCTAGCCGTTCCGGTGGTGCTGATGAAGTTGACCAAACAGGTGCTCGTTTTGAAAGCGCTAACGGTAACACTTACTACAACATCCTGACTAAGAACTCTACGGAGAACTTCAATGACTCTAACTGGGATGATATCTTCCAAAATGGTTATGCGTTTGATAACGCTTTGACAATTTCTGGTGGTGATGACCGAGGTACCTACTACTTGAGTGTTGGTGACCTGAACCAGCAAGGTACTATCCGTAACAACTCTGCTTACCGTCGTACTACAACGCGTTTGAATACCTCGCGCAACTTTGGCGACATGGTTACCTTGAAGAACAGCTTCCAGTACTCTAAAGTAACTGGTAACCGTATCCAGACAGGTTCTAACCTTTCAGGTATGCTGTTGGGTCTGTTGCGTACGCCTTCAGACTTTGATAACCGTGACTATATTGGTAATTACTTTTCGTCTCCTGATGCAGCTCCTGCACCTAACCGTCACCGTTCGTATCGTAACCCTCTGGGTGCTGGTGGAAACCCTCGTTATAACAACCCTAGCTTTACTGCTAACGAGCAAATAAACGACTCTGATCTAGACCGTTTTATTGTTTCCGGTGATTTGATTGTGAAGCCTACTGACTGGTTGGATTTCACTGCTCGTGTTGGTTATGACTCATATGCAGAGCGTCGTGATACTTACTTCCCTGTAAACTCGGGTAGCTTCCCTGCGGGTCAGTATGACTTGGATCTGTATAAGCAGAGCCAGTTGAACGTAGACATCATCGGTAAAGCAACGCGTAGCTTTGGTAGTGCAGTAGTAACTGCCTTGGGTGGTTTCAACTACAACAGCCGTCGTTATGACCGCTTGTCTGGTTCTACTCAAAACCTGATCATTGGTCGTGAGTTCTTGAACTTGGCTAACGCTACTGCTGATAATACAACTCCTGACAACTTCTGGTCATACCAGACTCAGGTAGCTGGTTACGGTAGCATTAACGTTGCTTTAATGGAAGAAATCTTCTTGAATGTTACCGGCCGTGGTGAGCGTTACTCTTCATTCCCTGACTTGGTATTCTACCCTTCTGCTGACCTGGCATGGCAATTCTCTAAGACTTTGGGTCTTGAAGGAAGCGCCTTCTCGTTTGGTAAACTGCGTGCTAGCTTTGGTCAAGTGGGTATCCAGCCCCGTATTTACTCTACAGTAACTACATTCGAGACTCTTACTTACACTGAAGGTTGGGGTCCTGGTCTTGATCCTTCTAACTACGGTGGTGGATTCACCTTGAATGATGATCAAGGTAACCCTAACCTGCGTCCTGAGATCAAAACCGAGTGGGAAATCGGTACTGACCTTCGTTTCATCGATGACCGCGTTTCTTTGAATTTGACATATTACAATAATGTGACGAATGACATCCTGTTGGATGTAAACGTATCGCCAGCTACTGGTTATAACAACATTTATGCTAACGCTGGTCAGTTGCGTAACCAAGGTATCGAGCTAGATCTGGGTGCTCAGATCGTACAAACTGACGACTTCCAATTTGGAGTTGACTTGAACTGGACTCGCAACCGTAACGAAGTAACTGACCTGCAAGGTGCTGACTTCATTGGCTTGAACGGATTTACCTCCGCTGCTTCTGGTGCTGTAGTAGGCCAACCTTTGGGTGTAATCTACGGTGGACGTTGGGCACGTGATGACAATGGTAACTTGTTGGAAGATCCTGCTCGTCCTGGCTTCCCTTACCAAGACCTCACTGACGGTGTAATTGGTGATCCTAACCCAGAGTGGCGTGCAGGTTTGGGTATCAACCTGAGCTACAAAGGCTTGCGTTTGTATACTCTGTTTGACCGCGTACAAGGTGGTGACATGTGGGCTGGTACTACTGGTGCACTTTCTTACTTCGGTCGCGCAGGTTTCCAGGATTTCCCTTACCAAACTGTTGACCAAGAGTACGATACTTACTTCGGTACTATCACTCCTGCTGACGGTGACAACCGTATCCTGATCACTGAGTTCTTCCCTGGTCAGCCAGTTGCTTTGGATTGGCAGTATTACTTCAACGGACCTGGTTCAGGTTTCACCGGTCCTGCTGAGCCTTTCATCAAAGATGCTTCTCACACTCGTCTGCGTGAAATGACCTTGTCTTACAACCTGACAGGATCTTACCTGGAGCGCGTGAAGTTGCAAAACGTGAACTTGTCTGTAACCGGTCGTAACCTGTGGTTGCGTATGGACGATCAGACTTGGGAGGAAATCGACCCTGAGACTAACCTTACTGGTAACTCTAACGGTCGTGGTTTGATTTACTTCAACAACCCCAACACTCGTTCATTGTTGTTCACGCTTCAGCTTAACTTCTAACGGAGATTAAATCATGAAAAAAGTAACATATATCCTGGCTGCAGGACTCATGGCAGGATCTATGGGATGTGCTTCACTAGTAGAAGACCTGAACGTAGACCCTAATAACCCCACATCGGTACCGTTGGAATCTCACTTCACCGGTACACTGATCAATAACTCAGTATTCCACGAAGGCCACTTGGCTCGTCAAGCTGGTATCTGGTCTCAGCAATTCACCGGATCTGACCGTCAGTATGCAGGTATCAACACCTACATCACTAGCTCTGGTGACTACGATGGCTACTGGGCCAATGTATTTGTGTTGGGTCTGAACCAACACCGTACCTTGCAGGCATCTGCTCAAGAAGCTGGTAATGAGGATATCTATAATATCTCTCGGATTGTAGAAGGCCATATCATTGGTACCGCTGCTAGCCTTTGGGGAGATATCCCTTACTCTCAAGCGGTAAATCCTGCTGAGCATGAGTTCCCTACTTTCGATGCCCAGTTGGACGTATATGCTGCTGTAGACGCCCTATTGGCTTCTGCCGCTACTGACATTGGTACTGGTGACGGTGCCTTGGCTGCTGACTTGTACTTTGCTGGTAATCGTGATGCTTGGGCGGCTACTGCTCAAACACTGCGTGCACGTTTTGCCCTGCACTGCGGAGACTATGCTGATGCAATCTCATTGATTGCTAACGGTATTTCTAGCTCTGGTGAGTCTATGTTTACTCCTCACGGATCAGTACAGAATGGTAATAGTAATATGTTCTGGATGTTTGAGGAAGTTGAGCGTGGTGGCTACATGGATGCTCAGAACTCTACCGCAGTAACTATGCTGCTAGGTGATCCTGCTGATGCTAGTGATGACGATCCTCGTTTGAACATGTTCTACATGTCAGAAGATTGGACTGATCCTTCTACGTGGAGGTACAACACCAGCGCTACTGGTTTCTTCGCCATCGACCAAGATTATCCTTTGGTTACTTTCGAAGAAGCTCTGTTGATCGAGGCTGAGGCTAACGCCCGTACTGGTAATGATGCTGCTGCACAGGCTGCTTTGGTTGCTTTCTATAACCACATCGATGACAACGGCCTGTTTGGCTACGCGTTAGACGGTGAGGGTGAAGATAGCTATCCTGATGCCGTTACTGAAACGGGTGCTGCACTGATTGATTTGGTAATGACTGAGCGCTACTTGACTTTGATTGGTCAGTTGGAAGCTTGGATGGATATTCGTCGTTCGGTAATTAGCGGTGATGGCATTCAGTTGACTCCTACTGATCCTGCTCAGACTAACGTGCCTATGCGTCTTCTGTACCCTGACACGGAGTTGAACTCTAATGACAACACTCCTGAAGATCGTACATTGTTCTACCGCGATGCCATCTTCCAATAAGAGGTAATTGCTAGAAAATATGAGGGCTGCCCATTGGGTAGCCCTTTTTTTGTCCCCAGGGAAAACAGCTTGAAAAGCCAAATAGGTGTTTTTTGTATAGAAAGCAGGGTTAGGTATGGAAGTCTTTATGTACATTCATGATTAAGTACAAGTAAGAAGCACCCATACCCATCATGACTCCTTATTCTATTGGTTTCAGTAGCCAGCTGAACGAGTATATTATTCCAGAAACAGAAATAGAAGGTACGCTTCCTTCTTGGCTGTCAGGTACCCTCATCCGCACAGCACCTGCTAGATTTGAAGTGGGCGACAACTCTTATAACCACTGGTTCGATGGCCTCTGCATGCTCCATAAGTTTTCCTTTCAAGGAGATACGGTAAGCTACGCGAATAAATTCCTGGATAGCGGCACTTACCGGGCTAATATGCAGAAGGGCCGGATTGTGTACGGAGAGTTTGGTACTGACCCCTGCCGTGATTTGTTTCAGAAGGCAACCACGTTTGTGATGGGTTTCCCCGTAACGGATAACGCAGGTGTGAATGTGGGTGAAATTGGCGGTGAGCTAGTATCGGTTACGGAGACTCCGATACCGGTTAAGATTGATCCGGAGACTTTAGAGGCTGAAGGTCAGTTTAAATACGAAGATAAATTGGGCGGACAAATCACTCCTCCGCACCCCCATTATTCAGAAGATGGTACCTTATTTAGCTTTGTTACCGAATTAGGGCCTACCAGCTACTACCATGTATACCGGCAGGAGAAGAATAGTGCCGAAAGAAAGGTGATCGCCTCTATTAAGGTAAAGGAGCCTTCCTATATGCATAGCTTGGGTATGACTGAGAATTATGTCATTGTAACGGCCTTTCCTTTGGTGACCCAGGCCCTAAAGTTTCGTTTTACCCTCAAGGCCTTCATTGAAAAGTATACTTGGGAACCTGATCGAGAGACCATAATCTACCTGATAGATAAGCACACTGGTGAGGTAAAGACCTATGCTACAGAGGCCTTTTTTGCTTTTCATCATGTAAACGCTTTTGAGGAAGATGGTAAAGTGATCTTTGATCTACTGGCCTATAAAAACGCCCAAGTCATTTATGATTTGTATCTGGAAAAACTCCGAAGTGGAGATTTGGAGATTGTGGCAGGTCATCTTTGGCGTTTTGAGTTAGAGCTTTCCAAGGGAAGTGTAACGCGAAAGGTAATTAGTGAGTCCTGGATGGAGCTTCCACAAATCAATTATGGGCGCGTAAATGGCAAGCCGTATCAGTTTATGTATTCTGCAGGATCCACTACTCCTTCCGCCTTTCTGGATGTGATTCACAAAGCGGATGTTACTACGGGACAAGTCTGGACGTGGATTGAGGAAGGGTGCCATCCTGCAGAACCTATTTTTATTGAGAAGCCTGGGGCAACGGCCGAAGATGAAGGCGTTCTGCTTAGCATAGTATTGGATACTCGTCGCCAATGTTCATTTTTGCTGGTACTAGATGCACAGACCTTAGAAGAGAAAGCTAGGGCTCGTGTGCCTCATCCTATCAATTTCGGGTTCCATGGAACGTTTTTGCCCAATTGACCCCTGATTCGGTACTGTTTTTGCGGGAGTCCGAAAAAATTCCCGACTACAACCCTCGTTAAGTCAGGAGAGTCTAATTACAAAACTGACACTTAAGTACCGATGAAATATTCCATTCTAATTACCAGCTTGGTGGCCCTTTTTACTACCCAATGCATCTCTCCTACAAGTCCGCAGGTGGTAGGAGATAGCGGAATAACCTACCGAGAGAGTAGAGAAATTTGGAGGCAACTCAAAGAAGATCATAAAGAGACGTATCAATACGCCTTCACTTTTGAATCTTGGGCTGGCTTTGGCAACACCACGGTTATCAGTGTAGAAGAAGGAGAAGTGGTTGGCCGAAAGTTTGAAGCCTGGCAACAGAACTTGGAAACTGGAGCCTTGGATGTGGTGGAGGCTTATGTGGAAGCTGGTGGAGATATTGGGAGTAACGAACAAGGGGCAGAGCCTGTTACTTTAGATGAACTGTACCAGGACTGTCGGGATATCTACCTTACCACTAGTAGCATTGAAAATGCCTTGTACTTTGATACGGACGAAGAGGGTGTTTTGAACCTCTGTGGTTATGTGCCCAACGGTTGTCAGGATGATTGTTTCCAGGGCATCACGATAGAATTTTTAGGGTGGGGGATCGCCGACTAGATCCCCCATACCCATATTTATCTCAGCACCTCATAATTTTGTGTAGTTCTACCATAGCCAGCCACCACGCCCAATCCATTCTGCACATTAGTAAAAACTTGAGCGGGTTGGGCAAAGGGATTGCCTAAGGCATTTCGCTGTACACCCAAGGAGAAAGCATAATCATAATAATCCTCACTTAGGCTACGGAACTCAGCAAAAATGGTCCATTCTGTTCCTGGGGGGAGGTAAGAAGCCTCGTTGTATACCTCAAAAGAGAGATCTACTAGTTGGCCATCAAATATCTCATCAGAAAATACCTGGCCGGGCAGGAAAGAGAATACATCCGCATTCACCTCTATTACCTCACCGGCAGAAGCGCTGGTTCCTCCTAATTGGAAGAAGATGGGGTAGGAAAATTCCTCCCAAAGGGTGTCTCCATCCGGTAAAAGCCCCAAGGGGTAGCGAATGTCACTATACAGAATCAATTGATAGTAATTCGTTTCCCCGGCAGGGTCATTCAGGGTTAGCAAACCTGGAATAAAGCCATCAAAGGAAATGTCCTGGAGGGAGTCTATGGTGAGGGACTCCAGCGGTACGGGTGTTTTCAACCGCGTTTGCACTTCCGCGGTTGGGTAGTTAGGGTGCGATACCCTCACGGTATAATCTGTTTCTATCTGTGGAGCATAAGGGAGTTGGTAATATCCGGAATCTCCTTCGGTCACCTCTGCCAACAATTCATTTCCTGAATACAAAGAAACCGTAGCCCCGTCTACCCAAGGAATGGGGCCGTCATCTAGTATATACCGGTGTCCCGTCACCAAAACAGACCAGAGACTGTCGGGGGTATAGAAAGAGTTGATAACCAATTGGTCGTCAATATCGGGTACATCTAGCTCTACTTGAGTCCTGAATTCGTCGCAGCCAAACAAGGATGCGAAGGCAAAGAGTGGGATATATCGTAGGATGCGCATGGTATCAGAAGCTAAAACGTAAACTAACAGATGGGATAATGGGGAAGAGTGCGTAGGCGTAGAAGCTAGTCTCTCCCGTATCTGGATTTAATCCTTCGTCGATGAAGAAAGGGTTTTTGCGATTGTAGGCATTGTATGCTCCTACAATCAGGCTACCGTCCCAACCGCCTTTTACCGGCAAGGTAAACGTAGCGCTTACATCCAGGCGGTGGTAGGCAGGCATGCGGTATCCGTTACGACCTTCTACGTATGCAGCCGTGGAATATTGGTAGTAGTCGCGGGGTATGAAGGGATCAAACTGTGCAGTAGGGTACTCTGCATTGGGTAGGGTAACGGAGTTGCCTGTACCGTATACCCAGGTTGCGCTTAGGGTAGTGTATTTCCAGAAATTGGAGACCAGTACAATGCTGAGGTCGTGCCTACGATCGTAGCGATAGGGGAAGGTTCTTCCCAAATTAAGTTCAGGGAAGGTGCGGTTGGTCCAGGAAAGAGTATAACCAATCCAACCGGTGACCGGGCCTACGTTTCGCTGAAGGAATAGCTCAGCACCATAGCTCTCTCCGTCTCCAATCTCAATCTTATCTTGCCAGTCGGTACCCGAGTTGAGGAACGATGCCCCGTCTCCGTACTCAATGAGGTTTTGCATGCGTTTGTAGTACCCTTCCACACTCACCTCCACATCGTTTGGCAGAGTATGGGCCACACCAACGGCTACTTGCTGAGCCGTTTGCGGACGAACCCGTGCGGTACTGGGTACCCAAAGGTCGGTAGGTAAGCCAATACCCGCATTGGTTAGCAGATGAATGAACTGCGCCATGCTGGCATAGGAAGCCTTGATGCTGGTATTTTGCCCCACCAGGTAACGGGCCGCAATCCGTGGCTGTACGGATTGGTAATACTCACCTTCTACGGCAAAGCTCGCATAGTGCACACCTGCATTCACTTTGAGCAGATCAGTAATCTTCCAGTCATCTTCCGCGAAAACCGCATATTCATAAGCATATACCTCAGGAGCGCCAATGGTGGTATCCAGATCGAAGCTCGTTTGGAAGGTATTGGCTCCAGGACTAAACGTATGATAGATTACCGATGCTCCGAAGCGAATGTAATGATCGGGCGAGGGCAGGTAGTCGAAATCCACCCGACCAGTCCAGTCCCGTATTCCAGAAACATATTCCAGGTTAAAGAACTCCTCCACGGTAGAGTCAGTGAGGAAGGTTCGGGTATTGTCACCAATGCCGATATTGAAATCATAATCACTGAATGTAACCGAGGTATTCATGAACAGCTTCTGTGTTAGGATGCTATTCCACCGTAGGGCAGCGGTTACGTTGCCCCAGTCAATACCGGCCTCAGTTTCCTGTTCTTGAGGAAAGGATTCTGGATCAAAAACGGGGTCCGGCTCATAACGGAACTTGTTGTTCAAATAGAACCTGTCCAGGCCGGTATATACACTTAGGAAAACCCGATTCTTGTCCGAGAACCGATGGTTGAGTTTCGCATTTACATCATGGAAGAAGTACCCCACATTGCTTTGGGTATTTGGGTCATCCCGGTTGGCCAGGGCGATGAATGGCTGGGCCAGGATGTCAATGTACGTACGCCGACCCGAAACGATAAACGAGGTTTTGTCCTTCCAAATGGGGCCCTCCAGGGTGAGTTTGCTGGAGATAATACCAATAGAACCCTCGCCTTTGAATTCGTTCATGTTGCCCTCCTTCATACTTATGTCAATCACCGACGAAAGGCGGCCTCCATAGCGGGCAGGGAATCCCCCTTTGATAAGCTCTACATGGTTGATTGCATCGGCATTGAAAACCGAGAAGAAACCAAACAGGTGATTGGCATTGTATACGGGTACTCCATCCAAGAGAATCAAGTTTTGGTCCGGGCCACCGCCACGCACATAAATACCCGCACTACCTTCTGTACCGGATTGTACTCCCGGCAAAAGCTGCAAAGTCTTTATCACGTCTACCTCACCCATAAGGGCAGGTAGTGTTTTTATCTGTGCTACTGGCACCTCAATGGTACTCATCCGGGTCATCTCCTGGATAGCCTCAGAATTGCCGGTGATAACTACCTCGTTTAGCACATTACCGTCGCTTAGTCGTATGTTGATGACCGTATCCTTATCCAAAGTAAACCCGAAGGTTTTGGGCTGGTACCCAACATAGGAATACAGTAGAGAAACCTCGCCTGCAGGCAGGGTAAGGCTGTAGAAGCCATACGTATTAGCAGCGGTGCCTTGCCGGTGGGTTTGATCGAAGACATTGGCCCCAATGAGGGCCTCTACACTGGCGCTATCACGCAGATAGCCCGAAATGGTAAAAGTGGATTGGCTATAAGCTTGTGTACCGAGCAAGCTCAATAACCCTAGACAAAATAGTACGCGCATAGGTTGCCACCCTGGGGTGGTCTGTTTAGGTGTAAAAGTAGGGTATCTATGATACACCTGAGACCCAGCTTACCCTAAGGGAGTAGGAAAACTTTTTGAAATTAATCCTATGCGAGAAAAAGGAAAGTCTATGGAAGGCTACTACTGGATGAGGTGTTTACGATAGTAGGGGCTTGCTGCAAGGCATCAAAATCTTGAAGTGTACGAGCCAAGTAACTCTCCAAGAGCGTAAAGTGATTGTCTTCTTCATAGGCATACAATTTCACAGAGCTACCGCGGGCGGTCATGGCTCGGTAGGCATCCTCCGAATGGAAAACAGGTAGAATAGTATCCTTGGCTCCATGGTGCAGAAATACAGGTGCCTTGGCTTTCCAGTCATAATGATCGTTTACCTGAGTAGCAGTCAGCCAATCAGTAGCGGTACCATCAATCAACTCCTGGCGGAGGACTGGATTGAGTAGGTTTTCGGCAGATTTTTCCCGTGTGGCCAACCAAGCCGCTTTCAGCATGAAATGCTCTGGCGTACGCTGGTAATAATGCCGATAGATGGCCATTTGGTGTTTTTGCAAATAGGGGGTATTCTGGTTGAGCACCCAGGCACTCCATAAGTAGATAGGAGCAGCAAGTTCCTCCTTCTCAGAGGTAGCAAACTCACGGAACATGCGGGTGTAGTTATAGAACCCACTAAGTGGCGAAGAACCACTAACCTGCAAAGCAGGATCATCTTCTGCCTCCAGCAGCCGGTGAAGAGCCATGGTAGCTCCTGCGCCTTCAGACCAACCCGCCAGAAACAAGTCCTCCGTGAGCGCGATATCTTCGATCCAGCACAGTTCACGTACTGCCCGCAGCATATCGCGTGATACCTCCGCGAGCGATGGAGTGTAGGTGTACTGAATGGGAATTCCTTCAGACTCCCCGTAGCCCAAGTAGTCGGGCATGGTCACCACATAGCCATGGGAGGCCATAACGGAGCCTAAAAAGTTGATTTCAGGATTAGTATTGAGAGGATTAAAATCCTCAGGAACGGAGTAATTGCTGGGCGCTAAATGCTCTATGCCCGGCAGGATGGTACCGTGCTGGTAACTAAGTAGTGGCCAGCGGCCTGGGCGGTGATGGGGGACTATTACCAGGCCAGAAGCCTGCACCGGATTACCTTGGTAGGTGGTTTCGTACACTACCCGGTAATAATCCAAAGGATACTCGGCCAACAATTCTACCAGATTACCCAGCTGGTCGTTTTGAGTAAGTTCAGCGAGGGGCAAGGTGCTTGCTTGTTCAATAATCTCTTCTTGAAACAAGTAAGCTACTTTGTTGTACCGGATCAGGCTGCCTGGTTGCGCTTGTGCCCCTCCACTCCCCGTAACCGCTAGCAGCAGTCCTAATATCCCAAAATAAATACGTGTCTGTCTCAACAAATACCTGTTTGTTTGGCTCTTCATTAACGATATGAATTACCAGGATTATTGTATTAGGTAGGTAAGACGCCAATTTTGCATCAAAAGTTTGCTGGACTACTCTGAATTTTTTTGAGTTTTTGAATTAGAGACAACCACCACAAAGACTTCATACTAAGTTGGAACTAGTGTCGTTCTACTTGATTTCACTTCTCAGATTCTAGAAAGTATTTCCTGCGTTTTATTCAATTAATTGCCTTGAGGTAGCGCCTGTTGGGTGTGTATAACTTTTGCTATCAATCCGAGACCTAAGGACCTGATTCTCATAATTTTGTAAGAATAATAATAGTTAAATTAGGTAGGAGATATCTATGGCGAAGAACACACCCAAGGGTAATCACTTTAAGAAAAAGTCCAAGACCAAAAAGGCAGGCCCTAAGTTTCGGCTCAACCTCAAGGTTCTAAAAGACCGACGGTTGCACCTGGCGGTAGGGTTTTTCTTGCTGATTGCTTCGGTGTACTTACTTACTGCACAGCTTTCCTACCTGTTCACGGGTAAGGCAGACCAAAGCGTGGTAGAATCCGTAGGGGATTCCGGTATGGTGGCTTCGGGCCTGGAAGTACAAAACTGGCTGGGCCTGTTCGGAGCTTTGCTTTCCCATTATTTCATCTACAAGTGGTTCGGAATTGCCGGGCTGCTGTTTCCACCACTACTCTTCATTTGGGGCTACCGAATCGTATTTCGTAGGCAGTTATTCCACAATACTCGCACCTTAGCTTTCGTACTTTTCTTTAGTCTATGGATGAGTGTGCTGTTTGGTACTTTCACCTTAGATATGGAAAACCCGGGTGTGTGGAGCTACCTGGGTGGGGGAATTGGCTACGAAGTATCCAGCCTGTTCTACAGCCTGATTGGTTGGGGTACCTTCCTTTTCCTCATCTTGGCCTTGCTCATTTTCACAGTCTACTTCTTCAATATCACCGACATACTGGGTATTTCGCTACCCTGGAAGCTTGAGGAAGAGGCGGTAGGTGAGAAAGAAGAGTCCACTCCGGCAGAACCTGAAAATAGCCCGAAGGTAGAAGAGGAATTAGAAGCAAAGGTGCCGGAACCTAAGAAGGCGGACGAAGAGGATGAACTGGAGGGGATGGAGTTGATCGTCAAACCTTCTGAAGAAGACTCCGCAGATTCAGCGGTAGAGGATCCGGTAGAGACAATGGCTGAGACCAGCACGTCTGAACCAGAGCCGGTAAAGGAAGAGACTTCCCCAGAGCCCAAGCAGGAAGAAGAAGTAGCGGTAGAAGAGGAAGACGAAGATCTCTTTGCCCCTCCCACGCTGGACGAGGAAGAAGGAGAAACCACTTGGACCATCGATTCGGGCAAGAAGAAGCGCAAACCCAAAGTAGCCAACGAAGAGATCTCCTTTGAAGTGGAAGCGCCCACACCACCGCCTCCTACGCAGCCGGAACCGGTTCCTGTTCCCCAGCCAGAACCAGAACCTGATCCTATATTTGAGGTGACAGATTCGGAAGAGGAGGTACATAAGAAGGTTATTGAGCAGATAGGGGAGTATGATCCTACTTTAGACTTACCTCAATATCAGTACCCAACTGTAGACCTGCTGAAAGAGTACGAGCAAGGAGCGGTAAGCGTGACCAAGGACGAACTGGAGGCGAATAAGGATAAGATTGTAGAGACGCTCACCAACTTCAAGATTGGTATCACGAGCATCAAGGCGACGATTGGCCCCACGGTTACCTTGTACGAGATTGTGCCCGAGCCGGGAGTAAAGATCAGCAAGATCAAAAACCTGGAGGACGATATTGCTCTGAGTCTAGCTGCCTTGGGCATTCGGATTATCGCTCCCATACCTGGGAAGGGTACCATTGGTATTGAGGTGCCCAACAAGAGTCGGGAGATGGTGGATATCCGAACGGTGGTCACCACCGAGCAGTTTGCGGATAATAAGAAAATGGCCCTGCCCATTGCTCTGGGGCGTACCATCTCCAATGAGGTATTTGTGACCGACTTGGCAAAAATGCCTCACCTGCTCATGGCGGGTGCTACAGGTCAGGGTAAGTCCGTAGGCCTCAACGTGATTCTAACTTGCTTGCTGTACAAGCGGCACCCAGCCGAGCTCAAGTTTGTGCTGGTGGATCCTAAGAAAGTAGAACTTACCCTGTTCAATACCATAGAGCGGCATTTCCTGGCGAAGCTACCCGGAACCGACGAGCCCATCATCACAGACACCAAGAAGGTAATCTATACGCTAAACTCGCTTTGTGTAGAGATGGACAACCGGTATGATCTGTTGAAGGATGCACAATGCCGGAACATCAAGGAGTACAACGCGAAGTTCAAAAACCGGAAACTGAACCCGAATAACGGGCACCGGTACTTGCCCTATATTGTGCTGGTCATTGACGAACTAGCAGACTTGATGGTGACGGCGGGTAAGGAGATAGAAACCCCCATCGCACGTCTGGCGCAGCTGGCCCGGGCCATTGGCATCCACTTGGTGGTGGCTACCCAGCGGCCCTCTGTGAACGTGATTACGGGTATCATCAAGGCCAACTTCCCAGCCCGACTTTCCTTCCGGGTAACCTCCAAAATAGATAGTCGCACCATTTTGGATGCGGGCGGTGCTGAACAGTTGGTGGGTATGGGAGACATGCTGCTGAGTATGGGCTCGGATACCATCCGTCTGCAGTGTGCTTTTGTAGATACCCCCGAGGTAGAAGAAATTTGTGAGTTTATTGGGGCCCAGAGGGGCTACCCGGACGCCTATTTGCTGCCTGAGTTTAGTGGCGATGAGGAAGAAAGCGGGGTAGGCGAAATTGATCTGAGCGAGCGCGATGCACTATTCGATGATGCCGCGCGCGTGATTGTATTGCACCAGCAGGGAAGTACCAGCCTGATACAACGCAAGCTAAAACTAGGCTACAACCGAGCGGGACGTTTGATTGACCAATTAGAAGCCGCCGGTATCGTAGGGCCCTTCGAGGGGAGCAAGGCCCGTGAAGTTTTAGTGACCGACGAGTATGCTTTGGAACAATTATTGAACGGTCTCAAGGATAACGCGTAATTTCGCAGGCATAAACTGATAATAAATACAATGTTGAAGTCACTCACGCAACGCACACTGGTCCTTGTATTCCTTAGCCTAACTACGACCAACTGGGCCCAACAAGACCCAGAAGCCCGGAAAGTACTGGATGCCATGAGCAATAAATACCAAGGGTTGTCCTCTTTCTCGGCAGACTTGGTGCAAGTTCTTTCCAATTCTTCGCAAGGGCTAAACGAACGCATCTCGGGTCAGATAGCTGTGAGCGGCAATAAATACTGGCTGGATATGGGCTCTCAGGAGATGGCCAACGACGGTGAAAAGGTATATGTATACCTGGAAGAAGTAAACGAGATCACCATCGACTTCTTCTATCCTGAGGACGGTAGTATTAACCCTTCAGAGATTTACAACATCTACAAGAGCGGATACAAGTATACCAAGCTGGCTGACGAAACGGTGAATGGTAAGTCTTGTCACATCATCGACTTGATTCCTGAAGCTGGTAATTCCTCTACTTTCTACCGAATTCGCCTAGCAGTAGAGAAAGGAAATTACCAATTGCAGCGCTACGAAATGTGGGATCGGGCCAATACAGTATACTCGTTCTTGTTGACCAACTACAAGATGAACGTGAGCATCCCTGATACCCAATTTGTTTTCAATACCAGTAGCCATCCTGGTGCTGAAATCGTGGATTTGACTAACTGATTTCTTATCTGCTTACCGAAGAGTCGCAGTAGAGGGACAACCCCAAGTGGTCTGCGGACTTGGTGTAAATTTCATGTCAAGCGCTGCGCGCTCATAGAATTTATGGTCGCGCCGCTTGCTCAGGTTTATCACTATCAATCGTCTTGAGCTGCCGTGATGCTTAGGGTATGGCTACCACCTGCCTGAATGCCCTGGGTATTTACGCTACCTCCTTCAGTTATTTGCATTTTGAACCGGTCGTATCTACCCGCACCTGCACCCTTTTGAATTTTTAGCTTTTTGAATTCGCTTGCGGAGTCTACTACGCTACCGCTTTTGGCAGTAGCAGAGGTGGCCTTCAGGTTTACCTGATGAAGTGGAGTTTTCTTGTCTACCGATTGCAGCGTTACCGTCCAGGTTTTGGGTATTCGTTTTGGGATGGTAACCAGCTTAGGCCCAATGTTGTCGGTAAGTACCTTTTTTCTAAGCAACCCGCGATCTACCAGCGCTTTTCTGGTGACCCGATAGCTGCTTTTTGAATAGCCTAACTGTACCGATAGGGTACGTGGATGGCTAGATTTACGCATCGACTCCTCGATGGTATTGTTGTAGGCGGCTTGGTTGAAGCCAGGCGTCTGTGGTGCCAGGTTATATTCCGATTGGGAATTCTGGCCCGAAACCACATGGCCGATCAAGTGCCCACCATCATATTTAGCCCCTGCACCAAATCGGATTTTCTTCTCGTGTACGCCCATATGTCCGGCATAGCGCTGGGTAGTGCCTCGAGTAGCCCCATGCACGCCGGCTCCCGACATTTGAGCCTCTATCCTATGTGCGCGATCGAAATGGGTATCCAGCAGGCCTCCATTAAAACCGCTGGAAGATCGCACGGTATTTTTTACTCCGTAAGCTTCCGAGATAACCCCAAATGGAGTCTTAAGTCCTGGGACCATGGTCTTGGACATGATTTGCACGGTATTGCCCTTCTTTTTCTTTTGTTCTTGCAGAGGTTCGGGATCTGCAATGGTGGTTTCTTCCGGTTCAGAGGCAAAGTACAGGATGCGGGCTCCCTTTTCTGGTGTCATATCCAGCCGGATGTTGGAGAGCTTGTACTTTTGCTTGAGGGTAGAGAATTGCCCAACAATTTGCCCTCCCGTGACTCCGCCTCGAGCCATAAAGGCTTCCATATCCTGCTTGGCGGCTTTCTTGCGTTCCTCCGGTGTGGCCTCTTTCATATCCTCCTCCTTGGGCTTTGCCGCTTTCTTTGTACTCCCCCGGCCCAGTATTTGCCTTCCCTTATTGATGAGAAAGTCGATAAGATTGTTGCGAGCCTTAATGACCGGGCTGGCCACCCTGTTCAGAATGTCTTTGACCTTCTTGCCAATACCTCCCAAGCCAATAAGGGCTGCCAGGAATCGAATCAAGAGTTTCATCCCTTGGGCCAGTACCCGCTCTATGAAGTTGGCTGCAGGCCCCAGCTTACCAAAAGCCACCATGCGGATGGCACTGAAGATACCGGTCACGATGGCTTTAATCTTCTCCCAATTGTTGATAAAGAACATGACCGTTTTGTAGATCATGATTACCGCCTGGATGATGGCGCCGGCTGGGTTGAGCATGCTCATGATCTTAACGGTGGCCTTTTTCACCAGGGTCATGGATACGTACGAGATAATGGGCGGCAAAATCATGCTAGGCAAATTGGCAAGCTGCTCTTGCAATTGAGCCCACAGGGCCATAGGGCCTTCCGTGATCAACCGTTTTACCCAACCCACTACCTGCTCAATCCGCTCGAAGATGGCGGCTCCTTTTGGGCCCAACCGTTCTACTACTCGGGCCTTGATTTGTGGATAGGTGAGCCCGAAGATCTGCGCTAGCAAGTAAAACAAGCCCTTCACGTCAAACTGCTGGGGCAGTTGGATACCGGTAGTGGCCAGTTCGCCAAACAGCCACTCGATGACGGCGTTCTTGAAGTGGGTCCAGAAATTCTTCCGAAACTGTTCAAAACCCTTCCGTACGGCGCTCAGCATCCAGTTGATGATGAGCATGGGTTTTTTCACAAGCCGCAAAAAAGCGGCTCGGTTAGCCTTGAGCTGCTTGAGTACCGCTCTCCCGCCAAACTTGAGGATGAGGACTTCGAAGATGAGTTCCCGGATCTTCTCCCACATCACACTTCCGAACCGCCTTAGCTTCACAATGTGAGGTGTCACGTACCGCTTGATGATATTAGCGTTGGTTTCACGGCTATTCCAGATGGAAAGCTTATCCCAAGCGGTTTTGAAATCGGCCACCAAAGCATTGAAGTTGAGACCGATCTTTTTCACTTGCTTTTCTACCCATTTGCCTGCAGCAGGCAAAGTGCCCGTTTCCTTTAGTTGGCCAAAGAGGTAGGTGCCCACCAAAGGCAGTAGCTGCATAAATCCTTTGATCAGGTTGATACCCGTACGGGGCACTTTATCACCGGTAACAAGATTACGACCCAGCAATACGTTGAGTAGGCTGTAGCCGGGCACGATGGCTTCCAGAAGGGCATTGATACCGCGCAGGATTAGTTTGCCTAGGAACCGCTGTACGCGGGGCTGGGTACGGCTGATGGATTTTTTGCGCACGGCGGCGCCTTGCTGTAGGGTATGGGTAAGCTCATGTGCCAGTAGCCTCCGGCCGGCCGTAGTTTCTGGCTGGTAGTAGCCCTGATTGAAGTAGATGTCCTGGCCGTGGGTGAACGCCTGGGCATTGAACTGGCGGCTTAGCTGCACCGCCTCGGGTCCGTGATGAATGCGGACCCCGGAAAAGTCTGCCCCAAAGCGACGTTCCATAAACGTGCGGGTTTTCTTGGGCAACACTTGCCCTTGGCCCTTGGTAGCCCGTAGCCGGGCTTCCGTGTCCGGCGAAGCCTCCGTGGGTCCACTTTCCCGCTTCGGTTGCACCGTTTCGGTGTCATCTTTGCCTTCCTCTTCTTTATCCTCTGATGTACGCTGTGCACGGAAAGGGGTTAACGAGAGGGCGCGCGCTTGTACTTTTTCGCTGTTTTCTTCCTCCTGAGGTTCCTTTTCGTCCGGCTCCTGCCGCTGAAGCGTGCCGGTATCAGCGCGGGGGGGAGCCACTGTGGTGGGAGTCGGTGCCTGCATTACGTAGTCGGCCATGGACTCCGCCTCCTGCTCGTACCGGTCGTTGGAAGCACCGACCAACAGCTTGGGCTGCAGGCCGTACCAGGCAAACGGCTTCACCGTATCGTACTTGGCAGTAGCCGTTTGCACCTCTGAGAGGGGTCGCGTCGCAGTAGTTTTTTGAGGTCCCTTTTTCATACGGCACGCGTTTTACCCTCTTTCAAAAACTCCCTCCGAATGCCCTCTTCCAGATCCGTCAGCGCAATTTCCTGGGTCTGCTTCTGCAAGGCCTGCAGGCTGGAGTAGCGGATGACGTTCATGATGCTGCCCCCGGTAAGTTCGTGGCGTTTGGCGAGCTCGTTCAAGTTTACCTCGCCTCCCAGGCGGGTAGCGGGAGAGAATCCCTGCTGCCAGATTCGAATCCGCTGCTCAGGGCTGGGCATGGGGAAGTGAATCACGGATTCAAACCGCCGTGTAAAGGCGGCGTCAAGGTGGTGGCGGTGGTTGGTCGCTAAGATCACCACCCCGGCGTACTGCTCAATCCGTTGCAGTAGGTAGCTCACCTCCTGGTTGGCGTAGCGATCGTGTGCATTTTCTACCCGGGTCCGTTGACCAAACAGGGCGTCCGCTTCGTCGAAGAACAAGATCCACCGCCGGTGCTCAGCCTTCTCAAATACCTTCGATAAGTTCTTTTCCGTTTCGCCAATGTACTTGGAGATCACCATGCTCAGGTCTACCCGATACACATCGTAGCCCGTGGCCTGACCCAACAGGCAGGCGGTCATGGTTTTGCCGGTACCCGGTGGGCCGTAGTACAAACACCGATAGCCGGGTCGTAAGGTGCGGCCCAGCCCCCAGTCTTCTAGTAGCGTGTGGCCCAGCTCCATCCAGGTTTTGAGTTCGTCCACCTCGCGGAGGGTAGTTTGGGGCAGCACCAAGTTTTCCCAAGTGAGCTGCGTGGTGATGTGCTGGGCCGGAAATTGCGTGCTAAAGTTGGGCCTGCGTTCTTCGCCCAGGGTGACCAAATCCAGCAGCTCATCAGAGACCGTGAGTGCACCACTGGAAAGTGGATTGCCTTGTGGGGGAGGGTCTATCCACAACAGGTGATGCTGGGCAAAGGCATGGTCTGGTCCTAGCATTTGCTGCAGCAAAAATCGGTTTTCCAAATCACGGTCTGCCAGTAAGAAGTAAAGCGTTTCGGCTGTAGGCATAAACCCTTTATGGTGGCTCAGCCTCAACCCACCAAACTCTGAGTGATCCTGCCGCAGCTCCGGATTGGGATTGTAGAAGACATCCAGCAACTGGGGGCGCAGATGAGGAGCCAGTGACAGCATAAGGGCGGCACGCTCGGCCAGCCCCCATTGGTAGTGCGCCACCATCCGTGCATAAGATGACTCCCCGGCATCCAATGCCGGTGGGGCCATATCTAGCACGTGGGATGCATCCTGTCCCAGGTGGCGTTGCATCCGGGCGGTGAGCAACTGGCGAAACCATTCCAGCTCGACTTCCAGGTGATTAGCGTTTTGGGCTACCATTGTATGTCCAGGGTTGTGGAGAGCCAGGGGAGGCGAACCACCCCCAATCCCCAGGGTAAGTAATTTAATAGCACGTCGTGCGTTTCCGATTCCAAGGCCAGCGCCCAGCTGTGCTCTTCTGGGCTCAGATACCCGGGCCGTTGCAAAAAGGCTTGCCGTAGGCCTTCCGGAGAGCTATTTTGCATCTTCTTCCAGTAGTCTATCACCGCCAGCAGCACCTTTTCGCCCTCTGCTTTAGCCGCTTTAGTAGGAGGTGCTAAATCCGGGACCGGTGCGTCCAGGGGCCAACCCACCAGCCACTTGCCCAGCACAAGCTGCGCTTCTGAAGGGGCTTCCTCCCCTGTGGCCAGCCAATGCAGCAACACCATGGCGGCCATTTGGTCGGTTTGCGAACCAAACTCCTCATCCGCTAACCATCCTTGGGAGGCAAAAAGCTGGGCCAGAAAGGGCCATAGCAAAATGATACCCGCATGATCTACCGCAATAGTCTCTACAGTAGCGCCCTCACCCAAACCATAGGAACCGGGGTCTTGCCAACCCTTGCCGGGGGTAGACGGAGCAAAATCATACGCTTGGGAGGCCCGATCAGAAAAGGCAGAGGCGTTTTTTGTGGGGAACGAAGGGGTAGCCAGGCTTATACTGTCTGGAGATGCACTGGAAGCGGCAGGGCTGCTTAGGTTAGGTTCTGTAGCCAAGGCTTGCGAGGCAGAAGAACCTGAAGATGGGGTAAGCCAACGGGCCAAGGTGGCCAGGGCAGAGGTAGTAGGCTGTTCAGGTAATACGGCAGACAAACGAGCCACCGCCTCAGGCCCTCTCGGTGACTGCTTGAGCTGGACAGACCAAAGCTGGATCCAGCGGAAAGGTACGGACAGGTCCGCTGTTTGTGCTAGTAGGGTAAGCCACTCGGTGTGCAGGGCTTTGGGCAACGGCGTCGAAGCCGGAAAAGCCTGTTCAAATAGCTCCCTGATTTCTTCTGGGAACTGTTCCGGCCATACTTGTGCGATGAGCCGCCAAACGACGGCTTGGGGAAATTGATGGGTCAACCGGGTTCGGAAGTGAGTGCGGTTTAGGCTCATGGCCCATCGGCTGCGTTGAGGTACCGTAGGAGCGATAGCCTCCTCTAGCCATTTATGTAAGGTTGGCAAGGCCACGGTTTCGGACTGCCACCAGGGAAATCTTCCGTGGTTCAGATAGTGTAGAAGTAGCTCTGCTCGCTGCCCGGTCTCAGAGTGGGCCGTATATCTTGCAGAAGTTGTAGGATCCAGCATTGAGGGCTCAGCAGACTGGTTAGCAGTGGAAGGATCAGCCAGTGGCTGGGCTTGAGCCAGAGTGGATCGTAAGACATGGGTAAGGGCTTCTTCCCACTGGCGTACGGTCCAGGGGGGGCGCAATGTGCCCAGGGGCAAATGCAGGTGGTCCAGTATCCAGGTTTGGTCCGTTGGTACCGTGGCAAAAGCGCTGTGCAGAGCACGTTCCAACGCTTGGGGCAGCTCGGACCCAAGCGTGCTTTCCCAGTCTTGCCGCAT
>DMST01000057.1:0-518 GCA_003454975.1 Cytophagales bacterium
AGGAACTGCTTCATCCGGTTGGCACCGTAAGCGCGGTGCATCACCATGAGGGCCGAGTAGTGGGCAAAGGACTCTGACATAAAGGTGGAGCCCGCCACATCGGCCCCCAATACCTGGTGCGCCCACCACTGGTGCGCCATCTCGTGTGCCACCACCAGGAACACCTGGTCTACCTCGTCTCCATCGGTGAGGTCGGTAATGAACCCAGCCGACTCACCGTAGGGCATGGTGCCAGGGAAGGCCTGGGCAAAGGAAGCGTAACGGGGGAACTCCACAATGCGCGCCTGGGCGTGCGGGTACGGCCCAAAGTTCTCGGTGAAATAGTCTAGCGCCTTGGCGGTACTCTCCAGCATGTGCTGCACATTGTATGCGTGGTCTGCGTGGTAGTAGATTTCCATCTCTACGGGCGCATGGCCGGGACGGCTCCAGGTTTTGCGGGCCACTTCAAACTCTGCCGATACAAAGTTGTAGAAGTTGAGCGAGGGCTGTGGTACTTCATAGCGGAAGTAACGGCGGCC
>DMST01000057.1:565-753 GCA_003454975.1 Cytophagales bacterium
CCCCTGCCACTCCTTCACCAAATTGCCTGGTGACACGGCTATCTGATCAGCGGAAGTGCTGACGGTAGCTGAAAGCTGCACCCAGTCGGAGTTGGGGCTGATGTAGCTTTCGCGTAGGGCGTCTTCGGTGGCTTCCTCTGGCGACATGAGCAGGGAACGTTCGGGCAGACCTTGCTCAGCACGCGCCT
>DMST01000057.1:807-1121 GCA_003454975.1 Cytophagales bacterium
CCCGGTCGTACCCAATGACGGGTACCAACTCCAGGTGATTGAGAAAGGTACCGTTGGACACCAGCTCGGTAAGCGTGCCGCCATCGCGAATGCCCTTAGGAGCAAAGTGGCTGCGTACCTCAAAGTGTAGAGTATCGCCGGGGGCGAGAGGTTCGGCCAGCTGGTACCGTTGAAAACGCAACTGCTCGTTGTCCTCTAGCTGTTCAGCGCCGGCAGGCAATACTACCTCGGCCGTCACCGTAGTGGGCATAGTAAACAGCATCTCCGTGATGGGCTCGTCCCCTTTGTTTACCGCCGAGAGGCGGCTCAAAGCC
>DMST01000057.1:1177-1466 GCA_003454975.1 Cytophagales bacterium
CGGCCGGGTACAGATCTACCGCATAGTCAGCTGCCACCACACGGGGCTGGTTCATGCCAAAGTACTGGTTGTAGGCCTTTTCGTAATCCCCTCGCAGCGTTTCGACTTCGTCAGCTGAAAGTCGTTCGTGCACAATCTCCGTTTGGTAGAACAAGAAGCCCCCCGTTACCAAGAAGATGAGCAGCAAGCCCGCCAGAATAAGCTGACGGCCCCAACTATAGCCACTGAAGGCCCGGAAAATTCGCATGGGGAAAGAAGCCGCCTGTCCGCGTACCCAAAACCGACTGGC
>DMST01000057.1:1547-13127 GCA_003454975.1 Cytophagales bacterium
GGGCCCAGAGGGCCAGGCTCAGAAGGGTCCAGTAGACGCTGTAGGCTACCATGCCGGAAACAAACGGCCCAAACCCATTGAAGGCGGTGTAGGTGTAGTCGGGCACCTGTCCAAAACGCCAGAGGTAAGCATCTACGCCCAAGCGGGGCAAACCATACTGTACCACCAGCAAAACTACCAGAGTAGCGCCGTAGGCCAGGTACTTGTTGTGAATTAGGTTATGCAGGAAGATGGACAAGATGATCATCCAGGCAAAGCCTAGAAAATGGATGCCCAATACCTCGGTGGCGTAGTGCCCCAAGTCAATGTCAGTATAGCCTTTGGTAACCTGGGTAAACAGGCCCATGAGTACGCCCAGCACTTGTACCATGAATATCACCAGCAGCATAGCCGTAATTTTGGCGCTAATGCGGCCCAGATTAGAAAAGGGCATGGCATCGGTGATGGCATCTACCTTCACGTCGCGCTCGCGCCAAACTACCGCCCCTGCGTAGATGATGGCCAAAGCAATGGTAAATAGATACATGCCTGACTGTAGGCCGTTGATCATGATGTAGGTGACCGGATAGCTGGAATTGTTGTACCAACCGTCGGCCTGGGCCAGGGCGTTGAGGCCATTGCCTACCGCAAGCACCATCAATATCCAGAAAGCGGGGCTGCGCAGGATGCCGCGAAGGTCAATACGCACCATGGTGGCAAACTGCGCCCAGCGGGTACGCAGGGTACCTTGAAAAGCCCGCACGGGCACGGCACGGAACAGCTGAGGTACCACCTCTTCCTTTTTCTGGCGGCGTTTCCGTTGCTTAGGACTAGCGCTTACCATGCTAAAGGAGAAACGGCGGTACTGCCACCAGGCCAAACCGAAAGCAGCCAGGAAGTAGCCAGCGCGGTTCAGGAGCAACACGGGTTCGCTCCACATATAGCGGGTGTTGATCTCAAATACCGTCCAGTACCGGGTCACTTGTGTGCTGGCGTTGAGCCCCAGCGGGTCTAGTATGTTCACCCAATGGCCCGTTTCTACATTGAAAAGCAGAGACACGGTAACCAAGTATAGCACCAGGAATACGAGCGCACCCACAAAGCCAGCGGAAGTAGATTTGAAGCGGAGACCCAGGCTGAAGATGATGGCCGTAAGGATGAAGCTATTGGGCAGGATGAACAGTACGAAGGTCTGCACGTAGCCCATTAGCATAGAAGGGCCGATGTCCTCCGCCGGAGCAAAGGGCATAATGGCACCCACACCTATGCCCAGCAATGCCCCAACCAGCGGAATCATGGTGAGGACCCAGGCCGCCAGGAAGCGACCCCAGAAGTAGTTCCGCTTTTTCAGCGGATAGCTGAACACAATGTGGTGGAAATTGGAGTTGATGTCGCGCAGGGCGGCGGCGTTACCAAAAGCTACGGCCATAAACAGCCCCATGATCAGGCTCACCGTCATTACCATGATGGCAATGCTAAAGGGCGAGTTCACAAACACACCGTCCTGGCCAAAGCCAATGGTGAATCCATCGTTGGTCACGCCCAAAAACATCAAGGCGAAGCAAAGGACGAAGAACAGGTAGAGCATGGGCTTGCGCCGGTAGCTCCGCAGTTCAAAGAAGAAAAATTCGCGTAGCATGGCTTATTCGGTCACCGGGGTTAGGGAGAAAGAATAGGTAGTGCGGTGGTTGCCCTTCACGGTAATGGTGATGGCCTCGCCCTCTACTTCGGATAGATCCAGGGTCTTCTTATGGTCGAAAAACAGCACCCCAAAGCCCCAGTGGTTATTGAGACGATTGCCGGCCTCATCTTCGATCATTAGGGAATGGTAGGCCATCCAGGTTTTGCTGTTCCATTCCAGCAAGGCCTGGTCGCCCAGCTCTTCCAAAGGAATGATGTACTCAGCAGGTCCGCTGCCTTCGTAGTGGTAGGTGTTCAGTTCAGGAGCCTGGGTAAAGGCCATGCAAGCCATACCGATCATGGCTGCGGATATGATTATGAATTTTTTCATGATGTCTTTTGTATTGACGAGGTACGATTGACGAATGACGATTGCAGTAGTGATAAATATTGGTTCAGTTTCTTCCTCGTCTCTCCGTGATGTCTTGACTCTTATGTCTTGGCTCTTGTGTCTTTGCTCTTTAAGCCCAACGATCTTTAAACTCGGGAATGTACTTGCGGGAGACGGGCACCATGGCATCACTTGTAGTGAGGGAAAGTTTGAGGCCTTGCGCGTTGCCCTGGATGTCGGTAATCTGGTCCAGGTTGACGATGAAAGAGCGGTGGCACCGGAAAAAGGAAGCTGGTAGCTCGGCTTCTATTCGCGTGAGCGTATTGCGGAGGAGCGTGCGTTGGGGGGTATCATCTTTTGTATAATGAACGGCCACGTAGTTTTCCATGGCTTCCAAATAGAGTAGGTGGGAAATTGATACCGTCAAGGCTTGTGGGTCCTGTGTGCTGGGTAAGGTGACCGAAGGAGCCAGCGGCCGGGGAGTAGCGTTGGAAGGAGGGGTGAGTGTGTCGGCCAGGTGTTGGTTTTGGCGCAAGGCCTGGAAACTGGTGATAAAGCCGCTAATTGTGGTGGGGAAAATGCCTACGGCAAAGGTGAAGAGTACGTGCTTACCCAGAATATTCCAAGAAAAGGAATGCCCGTTGAGCCATTGTACTCCAAAATGGTTGCCTAGCGAGATGAGGAGGATCAGTACCGTTACATCCAACAGCCAGTGGCCAAAGGTCCATTGGGGTTTGTCTTTGGGTAGTTTGAGGACAAACAAGGTGAAGAGGCTATAGAGGATGGCCACGCCAAAGCTGATGGCCCCAAACAACAGGCTGTACACCATCCGCGTAGCCAGGTCGAATCGGCTAAAGCCAAAGGGGGCAAACAGCATGAAAAAAGCCACGATAAACAGACTCGCAATCAGGATGTTGCGTATCATGGTGCGTACATCACAGGTATCGGGGAAGGGTTCTTTCAGAAAAGATAGCGCAGATTGGGCCATGGCCTAAAGGTATGTTGCCCCCGGTTTTCACCAAAACGATTCTCGGTTTTGCGCTGGCAGCAAATCGGTTCGGTTGCTTTCCACTTGATCCTTAGCTTCCTTCGCGCTGAGTTGTAAATACATCTTTATCCATTCATGTCATTTTACAAGAAGGCTACCGCAGTAGGAGAGAAGTTGATAGGGAAGGACAAAGTCTTTCGCTATGGGTTCAATTGGTCACCCATGTATCGGCGCAGCACGGCCAGGATCACGGAGGTAACCAAAGACCTATCCCACATTAAGATCAAGCTGCCCATCAGTTGGAAGAACCGCAATTATGCCAACTCCATCTTTGGTGGCAGCATGTTCTCGGCCGTAGATCCTATACCCATGATCCAGCTGGTCGGTATTCTGGGTGATGACTATATCGTTTGGGATAAGTCCGCCAATGTTCGGTTTCGGCGGCCTGCCAAAGAACACCTCTACGCCAGCTTCGATTTCTCGGCTGAAGAAATCGCCGAGATCAAGCGCCGGGTAGGCGAGGAGCAGGAGATTGAGATCGAGCGGATGACGCAACTAACCAACCAGGAAGGCGGGGTGGTTTTCTGCGAGATCCAAAAAACCATCTACATTGCAGACAAGGCCTACTACAAGGAGAAACGCAAACAGCGGGGGAAATGAGTTATTAGTTGCTGTCTGTGCGGTGCACACCCGAGTCTTGGCTCTTGGGTCTGGTAGTGTAGCGACCCATTACCCGTTTTTGATGATTACACAATGCCAGGCATTGGTAACACCTAGTTGGGCATTAGTACTACGGATGGGCCGCGAACTGGTCCGCAGGTTGGAAGGGTAGTGGTACATGGGGCTGGCCTACTAGTATGTTTAAACCCAAGCGCTATCCGGTAGGTAGCCAAAGTTTTTTAGCTCCTCTTTTTTCTGAAGAGTATAAACATTCCGGTCCTTGAGTACCACCAGGCGGGTAGCGGCTTGCCATACGTGCCGATAGTCATGGTCGGTAAGTACAATACCCTTGCCCGCTTGTTCGGCTTGTGCCCGGATCAGCCGGATGATTTCTTCCTTCTGTATGGGTGCGATACCGTTGAACGGTTCATCCAGCAGTACTATAGGTGCTCGGCTGTGCAAAATCAGCAAGCACTCAATTAGCCGCAGTTGACCAGCCGACACTTGGTAGCACTTGCGATCGAGAAAGGGTTGCACCCAGGCATGCCCCTCTAGCTGCGACCGATAGGGCTGTGGGCAATACAGCCGCAGGGCCTGCCGGATGCGCAAATGGTCAGGTAGCCAGCCGTCTTGGGGTAAATAGGCCAACCGTCCGGGTAGCTGCCTGGCCGATTTGATGTAGGTGTCGTCTACTTCTACAAAGGCTCCGTCGGCTGGCAGCAGCCGCATGATGACCCGTAGCAGGGTAGACTTTCCGCAGCCATTGCGGCCTACCAGACCCACTACCCCCCCTGTTTCGCAGGTCAGATAAGCCCCCGTGAGCACGGCGGCCTCACCAAAATACTTATGGATACTATCAGCGCGGAGTTTCATAGGATTAAGTTGATGAGCAGACCAATGATGAGGCTAAAAACAGCGGTAGTAGCCCAAAGATGAATTCGGCCCAAACCCAGGTTATGATAGAAATGGTATTCTTGGGGTTTGCGGAGTTCGTAGGTGACTCCGTGAAAAACCAGACTGAGCAAGAGATAACTACGGGCCACCGTAGGTACAGAAATCCAGGTGGAATCAGCTGCATTTTCTAGCCCTGCTAGCTGCACGGGCAGTCGGGATATGGCACCCGCAATGACAGAAATAAGGGCCGCTGGAAGGATAAGCCTGCGTTCAAAATGCCATAAGGCAATAAGTTGGGTCATAGCAATGGGGTTGTTGAGAACACATTTCCCTTCCCAATTACCAGGCCAAAATGAATGTCCACGCAATTAATCTTCAATCCGCAAGGCCTATCTACCGATCATACCCAATGCTTGAAGTGAAACATGGTTTATGTTTCCGAGATCGATCCGCTGCAAGGGATGTGGATAGGTTTTGGTGCGGTTGGTGGCCAGTATAAGTGTAAACGATCAAAATCTTGATTGGCTGCTTTCTTCGGCACTTCCTCAGGGTGTAGCTGGTTCCTTGGTTTCACCTCCCATTTAGCCGTCTCCTTTCTATTCCAGTAATGGGTTAATGTGACGAATGAGGTACAGAGGCCATTTGTTTTCGATAAACGGCCCTCATTCTACCCACGAATCATTTTTGCCCGTGTATAAGATGCTGGTATTTAATTATAATTTAATCTTATGATAACCTATTGGTACAATCGGCTTTACCTACCCCTACATGTTTTGCCTAAAAATGCCTATAACTAAAGTGCTTTCTATTTTGCTTAGACACCTACTCATTCTGCTAATTACGGTGGGTATTCTACCCGTCGCCACCTTTGGTTTTGCCAACCAACCGCCTAACTGGGAGGTCCAAGCCCAACATCTGGTGCAGCTAAGTAAAGAGTACCGGCAACGGCACCCTGAATTGGCGCTAGAGAAATTGGAAGAACTGATTGAACTAGCCCGTCAGCAAGGAGACTCGCTTTGGGTGGCCGAGGGGCTGATCCAAATGGGAATAGTAGCCTATCACCAAGATGACCTGGGTGCATCCAATTCTTTTTACTACCAAGCACTTCATGTAAGTAAGCCTTTGGATGATCCCGGCCTGACAGGCCGTATTCACAATAACATTGCCTGGAACCATGAGGAAGCAAATGACTTTGAAAGCGCCGCCCAACACTACCGGCTTAGCTTAGCGGCCCTGCAGCATAGCACCGACTCTAGTATGCTTGCGTGGGTGCTCAATAACCTGGGCATCTATCAGAAGGATCTACAGCAATACGATTCGGCCCTTTACTATCTACAGAGTTCCTTTGAATTGTATCAGTTGTTGGGCAATGATCGGTTCATGGGGTATAATTTGAACAACATTGGGGTGATTTATCTGGAGCTGGCACAGCCGGATTCGTCCTTGGGATATCTCCGTAGGGCTATCGCCCTCAATATAGCCTTGGGGGATACGCTGGAGATCGTGAACAACATCATCAACATTGCCGATGCTCATACGCAACTAGGAGAATTTACTGTGGCTGAGGATACCCTGGCCGCCTGGTTTCCCATTATGGAAGAGTATGGCAATTTCCGACAAAAAATGATTTGGCTGGGTGAACAGATAGCGGTTTGTGAAGCCCTGGGCGAGTATCAAAAAGTAGCGGAAAAGCAGGCCGTATTATTGGCCTTAAAGGATAGCGTGCATGAACAACATTTGTTTGAAGTGATGCAAGAACTGGAAGCTGAATACGGTGTGAAAAAGCAACGCGCTGCCTTGGAGGACTCCTACCGGGTCATTAGCAATCAGCGCGACCGGTTTATTGTGCTCATATCCATCCTGCTAGGCTTGGTGGTTTCCTTACTATTGCTGGTCCGCATGTACCGGATTCGTCGGAAACGAGAGCAAGAGTTGAAGATCTCCCATGCCTTGATATCTGCCCAAGCCAATCAACTACAAACTCAGAACGAGGAGCTTGCCCAAAAAAACAGCATCATTAAAGAAAAGAACTACGAGCTGTCCGTAATGAGTGATTCGGTCAAGAAGGCAAACGCCCGGCTGGTAGATTATAACCAAGAACTAACCCAGGCGGTAAGGGAACGTACGCTGGCTTTGCAACAAAGCAATGAGCAGCTGGTAGCTACCAACCAAAAATTAGAAAATAGCAATCAGGAGCTTGACACCTTTCTATACAAGTCTTCGCACGACTTTGGGCGACCGGTCAGTAGCCTGGCAGGTATCGTCAACCTGGCAGAAGAGGAACGCACCCTGGATGACCACCGCACCTTGTGGAAACATGTTAAGACCACAGCAATAGGAATGCAACAGTTGGTTTATAAACTCCAGATGGTGCATGAAATTAGTCAGACCCAAAAGGAGGAGGTACCCTTGGATGGTAGAGCGCTCATAGGCCAAGCCATGGATTGGGTGCACATCAACCGCCCAGAGGCCCAATGGGAAATCGTGGATCAATCAACGCACCGCCCCCTTTGGCAACGCAATGCCTTATTGATTAAAACCTTGCTAGGATGCTTGCTGGAAAACAGTTGGGATTTCAGAAAACAATCCTCTGGATTGCCTCCCAGGGTCATTTTGGGTTTTGAAGAAAAGGAGAATCAATACGTACTTCACTATCATGACAATGGCATCGGTATCATGGAGGAGATTCAGCAAAAAGTATTTACCATGTTTTTTCGAGGATCTCTCGCTAGCCAAGGCAATGGGCTAGGCCTATTCATCGTGGCCAAAATTCTAAACCAATTGAACGGTGAGTATCGTCTTAGTAGTGCCTCGGGCCAAGGGGTATCTTTTGTTTTCCAATTTCCCAAGGAAGCACTTATGCTTCCTGGCGCCCCAACGGAAGAGGCCATGCCGATGCAACAGAGCTCCTAAACCTCTTTACTGTGGAAGCTCAATAGCATCTAATACGGGCAGTGCCCGGTGTTCAAAGTCAAACAAAGCTTGATTCTCCCAAGGGGAACCGTCCGTAGCTTCGGGACCTCTCCAGGCCACCAGCTCTGCTCCCCAGTAGCAAAAGCCTCGGCCCAGAGCTACCTCCCGGGTGGTTATACTCTGAATGACGGAGATGAAATCCTGCTGACCTTGTGGGCTGGCCGGGTAGCTGGGCAAAATGACTTGCTCCTCCAGCCCCACCAGATTGTTGGTCCAGTCCGCCCAGTCCAGCGTAAACGGATAGGCCGTTTCCGCAATTAGCACCTCTTTCTCATGACGTTCACTCAACCTCCTCAGCGTAGTTTTTAGGTCGGCCAGATCCTTGCCGTGCCAGCGGGGATAGTAGGAGAGGCCTATCTGGTCGTAGTCTACCTCAGCCACTTCATCAAAGAAGGCATCTGCCCCTGCTATGCCCGCATAGTGCAGCATAATGCGCGCCTCGGGCGTGGTTTCGCGTACCGCCTGGGTAGCCCTGATCAGTAGCTCTAGAAACTGCTCTGGCTGGGCGTTGCGATCGCCCTGGGGGTGTAGCAGACCGGAATTGATCTCGTTGCCCAGCTGGATGATATCCGGCTGTAGGGTTTGCGCTACCCGTTGCGTATAGGAGGCCACGCTGTCCTTCAATGAAGGGAAACTGAGGCCTTGCCAGGCGGCAGGGATAACCTGCTTGCCAGGATCGGCCCAGGTGTCCGAATAGTGCACCGAAAGCCAAAGCTTCAACCTTGCGCTCCGCAGGCGTTCCGCGAAGGCTTTTACTTCCGCCAGACCAGAATGCTCATCTTGTGGATCCACCCACAAACGCAGCCGTATGGTATTCATGCCCATCGACTTTAGTAAGCTGACGGCATCCACGAGTTGGCCTTCGGTGTTATAAAAAATGGTGCCTGCGGCTTCTATTTCGGGTAAGCTGGATAGATCCGTTCCAATGAAATATTCAGCCTCAGGTACGGGTACTATGGGGTCTTCGGGAACCTCAGGATCAATGGGGAGTTCTGGATCTGGAGTGGGATCTTGGCAGGAATGGAAAGTCCCTGCACAGAGAAATAAAGCCACTATTTTGATCCACCTTTGTTTCATTTGGTAACAAAGAAAGCACATTTCACCTGGCACCTGCTGGTAGGTTAATTTTTCATTGGCAGGTTCAGCCAGCCGTTCTCTTTTTCCAGGCTTGCCGTAATAGGAATAGAGGAAATAAAACCAGCAGAAAAACACCCACTTGCTTAAGCCGAAAGATCCAAATTTCTAACAAAAAGCTTTCTATGCTGATGGGAAGGTAGTCTCTATGTAGTGGGGTGATGAATACGATCAGGTTTTCATAGGAAACAACCAAAAAGAGGCCAATGATGGCTCGAAACCAAGTATGCTGCCGCAGGCGCCGTATCCAAAACAGTTGACTAATGATAAACCTAATACCCACCATTGCATAATAGAAATACCCAAACAAGTAATCTTCTTCATTTTGCAAAGGTTGCGACTCCCCTTGCTGTATGGTGTTTGCTGCCCAAAGGGCCATGCCCAAAACAAGCCAGCCTGTAAAGGCAAAAAGGACACAGGCCATGTGGTCCAACTGACCAATCCAGGGTCTGGACTTGGTAGCTCCTTTCTTAAGAAATCCTAAGTATATGAGGCTGAAGAAGCCGAAGCCATAAAGAATGGCGGAGACCAGGAGGTCAAGTATCGGTAGGAGATCCATTCTACATGATATGGAATTTGGGATTCACATTTATAATTGGAAATTGGTTTAATGCAGGCTAAGCATTTGTAAATGATGATGTTGCGTGTTTTTAAGCAACCCATAATTAATCTCACCACGATGGGAATGAGATTTTAGGGAAAGTGTGAGAATTCAATTTGGGAATGAACCAAGGAAGGATCAGTAGATTCCCAAAGGCACTAGCGCATCATCTATGTAGTACCTACCTTGGGCATCGCTCAATACAATTATTAAAGTTAATCTCGCTTTTTCTTTCGTCATAATTCCCCCTCCTTGGTATATCACCGAAACTGTAGCCGTAGCTCCTGGAGCAATTTCTCCTTGATTATAGCGGAAAAAGGCTAGCTCATTGTCGGGTATAGCTTGGGTAATGACGAAGGGTGCCAATCCAGTATTGATCACTTCAAAACGGTACTCATTAGAATATGTACTTGTAAAGGACTCAAAGGGAAGAGAATCGGCAGATATTTCATAGGTGATCACCGGAGGGAGTACCTCATAGTGAAACATAAGAGGTAGTTTTCCTCCTTGGGTCTCGAAATAAACGGCTGACTGTATTTTTGGGGTGGCTTGATTTACATCCAAGGTAAAGCGCAAGGTCCTCACTTCGCCTGGAACCATAGCATCTTCGCCCAAATCGAAGACAAGTGCGTCAGGTACATCATTGGTAGGCACAAACGTAAAGGAGGTATCGGATACGTTTTTGACCACCAATTCCATGGTGACATTTTCATTCCCCGAAACCGATCCAAAATCAGCCACGTAGCTTGCTATCATAGGGCCATCTTGGTAAGTGAAACCACCAAAATCCACAATCTCAATCCCGTAGGTTTCAGCGAATCTGCTATTGTAGAGTTCTTCGGGTATTCTGGCATCAGAAGCCTGCCGAGAATATACCGTCAATTTAATGATTTCGTTTTGCCAGTTGATGTAGAGGGGTTCTATCTGTTGGTTGATAGCCTCTACCAGTCTTGTCCGGTCCTGAGTGAATTGCTGCCCATATTCTGTAGAAAGAATGGAAAGGGCTTCATCTACCTCATCTCTTGAATAGAATTCTTGATAGGTGGAGAGAATCTGACGCTGCAAATCTTCTCTGGATTTCGATATCACCTCTCCAAAAAAAGCGTCCCATTCTTCATCACTCATCAACGGATGTTGGGCCCGGAATAAGTCAGCCCCCTGGTTAATAATCCTTTCTAAATTAGCGGTGGTCCCATCTAGCTCCATAAGTTCTTCTAGTTTCTTGTTATAAGTCTGAGAAAAAGCAGGAGAAAAAATAATAAGGGAGAGTAGGTACAATAATGATTTCTTACTCATCATGTGCAGGGAATTAAATGACTTCTGTGATAAAAGGTTAAGTATTGGTTTGCCTAGGCCGATGAAAAATAGATTCAACTCGAGCCTAATAAAATTACACCTTAATATCATGAATCACCATATCCATACTTAGTATCATATATAAAAAGGAAGACCTAAATAGGATTGAATTATTGGTAACTCCCTACTTTACTCAATCACAACGCTCTATATTCTTGAAGAACTCCCAGATTTCCTCACTGGCCTGCATGTCCAGGTTCACGGCCCCCAAGGTTTGATTGGGGATGGGTACACCCGGCCAGGTATGGCCACCACCCGTTATTTTGTAAAACTTCACTTGCGAGTTGTTGCAGCTACAGTCGGTATACTCAATTACCGAAACGGAGGAATTGTCCGTGGTGCTTGGATTGGGCAGGCGCACCTCGGCTAGCTGTGTTTGGCATTCGTTGCGGCGTACCCAATAGGTTAGGGCACTGTCTATGCCCACAATAGGGTCCGTATTGGAACCCTCTACTATACCCCCATCATAGGGAACCAGCGGGTCCGTAGTGCCCAGCATGTAAAGCATGGGTACGGCCCGCTCTTGGGTACGGGTATTGAACAGCGCTTCGGCCATAGTGCCGCCTATGATGCCGATGGCAGCAAACTGCTCGTTGCCCTCAAAAGCAATGCGTTGGCTAAGGAAGCTACCGTTGGAGAAGCCACAGAGGTACACCCGTTCTTCGACAACGGAGTATTCGCCTTTCAGGGTAGTCACCAATTGGTTCACAAAGCCTACATCGTTGATGCCTAGCTGATCAGGAGGCAGGCCCCGCCCATCTGCCCAAACAAAGCTGCCGGGTTGTGCTTCCCAGCCACCCTGCGGGTACAACATTAGAAAATCATTGGCCTCGGCTACCTCGTTGAAACGAGTGAAATTCTGGGCGCTGGTTTTGTTACCACTACCCCCATGCAAAAAAACCACCAATGGATAAGCTTGGGTGCCGTCATAACTATCCGGAATGTACAGTGCATACTCCCGCATTCGGTTTTGGTAGGAGAGGG
>DMST01000059.1 GCA_003454975.1 Cytophagales bacterium
GTAGCAAGTACCTGGCCCAGCTGCACAACGGGGAGCAATTGCCCATTGGCCGTACTAAGTACAAGGACCTGAAAGCGAAGTGGTTCTAAAGGAAGGTTGCGCTGGCCCTGAAAGGTGGCTTCGAGTCCCTCCGCTTCGCGGAGCCTCAGCCACCTTTTGGGACGTTGCAAACACGGACGATTATTATTCTGATCTAAATGACACGGAATGCTGAATAATAAAATCGCTGCGTTCCCTGCGTATTCTCTTTTTTCTCTGCGTGAACCTTATCGGCTCAAACCCCAGCGAGCTACCTTGTTTTCCTCAGCTTATCCATCACTTTGTCATAGCGGCTATCCATGCATACCCCTAAGTCGGTGGTCATAAATTGCCCGTCCAAGAACATACTGAAGATTGTGGCCGGGCTGGGGCAGTTTTGGGCCTCTTCCATGGTCTTCAGCTTGATCACTTTCAGGGGCAAATTTCTTTTGGCGGCCGTTTCCGCTAGCGACTCCTTCGCATGGAACTCGGCAAAGGGGCAGCGGTTGGAGTAATACACCACGATTCCTTCCTGATCAGGGCATTGGCCGCTTTTTACCGATTCCTTGAACTGGGGATCGGAGGCGGTATCATCTAATTTCAGAGCCAGCAGGCTGAAACCTGAAGAGATTCTTTCCACCTCTACAAAGCCGCGTTTGAGGAGCCATTTCGTATCGCTCATGAAATGGTATTTCTTGGTGCCCACTACCGTCACCAGGCCATGCCTGCCTTGGTCTCTTGCGTCATCCATCGCAGATTGTAAAAGGGCCTTTCCGTACCCGCTTTTCTTGTACTTACCCGATACCCAAAAGCAATTGATATTCAGGTAGTTGGGGGCGGCAATGGGCAACCAAGCCTTCTCCGCAGGCCCGTATTCTATAAACACCTTGGCTCTCTCATCCAGCCGCCGGAAGACATACCCGTTGCTGAATTCCTTCTCCAGCCAATCCTTCTTGGCCTGATAACTATCCGTACATTTCTTGTCGGAGATGGCGCAACAGATGTGTTCCGAAGCAATATTCTCAGTGTCTAGCTCAATGAAGTTTTCCATAACAGTCCCGGGTTTAGGTTGCCCAAAAAATCCTAAATGCGTGTGGTACAAGGCAGTACTACCCAAGGTAGACTCACCGCAGGACTAAGGTCCTTCTGGAATAGCTATAAAAGGCTGATGGAGGTCAGTTTTAGGTGTGATATTCTGTACGCCATTGGCCTGTAGAAGGAAAATACCCAGTTACGAGATGAGACAAGAGGGCAAATAATTTCTATGTTGCGTAAGGCTTTTGCGGCAAAGATCATGGAAGGAGTAAAAATCTTTATGGGGCAGAATTTCGGAGGCTTGCTAGGCCCGCTATCGCAAAATGCTCCACACCGCCATTTCACTACCCAGATTACCGTATCGGAAAAGCCCTTTGTGATTCATACGGACCGGGAAGAACTAAAAAGCCAGCAGGCCATTCTGGCCTCTCAAGTAAAGCATCAAATCGATCTGTCTCCCGGCCAACGCTCCCTAGTTCTGAATGTAAACCCGCTCTCGAAACTGGGGTTATGGTGCCAGCACCAACTGGCGGGCAAGGAGGTAATCTCTAGCCAGGCCGACTTTATGCAGCAGGCTTGGGCGGTAGCCCAAGAGGCCGCGCTGGTGTCTGATGGAGCCGTGGTACTAGAGCGGTTCATTGATGGATACCTACATAAAGTAGAGCAGCAAAATGGCCCGCTCACTTCTACCCTGGATGCCCGCATCGTTACCTGCCTGCACACGCTATACGAGGCTGAGGAACCACCCGCCGCCATAGCCATGGCCGAAGCCCTTTCCTTGTCCGAAAGCCGCTTCCTGCACCTGTTCAAGCACGAAACCGGCATCACCTATCGCCGCATGATCCTTTGGCTGCGCCTTGCCAAGTCCTTTCAGCACTATGCATCCTTCAGCAGCCTGACGGAGCTAGCCCATTTCTGTGGCTTTGCCGACAGTGCTCACTATGCCCGTACCTTCAAGGAAACCTTTGGTATCCGGCCTAGCGATCTTTTGGCCCAACGTAGCAGGTTTGTTCAAGCCTAACCGTTTTCCCCTACCGATCTTTGTTTCGCAAGCTCAGATAACTTCCTGAGTTTGATTTTTCTCACCGTAGCCAAGCGCATCATGAAATTTGAAGACTCTATTTTTATTCAGGCTCCTTGCGAAAAGGTATTCGCCTTTTTTGAAGAAATGGACCAAAACTACCTGAACTGGCACCCTGAGCATCAGGTGTTCGAATGGCGCAAGGGCAAAGGGCTAGCCGTGGGCAACGTGTTTTACTTCGAAGAAGAACTGAACGGTAAGTTGATGAAAAAGGAGACCTACTTTACGGACATCATCCCCAACCGGTACATTGAGTTCAAGATGACGAAGGGCCTCTACCGATGGTTTATCCCCAAACTGACCTTCATCATGGAGCCGGAAGGCGACGGCTGTGTCTTTACAGGGCAGGTATTCCTGCAAGGCTTCGGCCCGCTAGCCAAGTGGGCCAACCGAAAAGACTTTGCGGCCGTGCGCCAGCACATGAAGGAAGAAGGCCAAAACCTTAAGCGGATCCTGGAGGGCAGCTTGGCCACCGAGACCGCGAAGGGGGCCCTTTCTTCCCCCCTCTGAAGACTCAAAATGTGGCTCCTATCGACAGCATTTTGC
>DMST01000111.1 GCA_003454975.1 Cytophagales bacterium
GTGTTAACTATGTGAACCTGACCACTAGCCGCTCGCTAAAGCGCGCCATGGAGGTAGGCCTACGCAAGGTAGTAGGGGCCTGGCGCAGCCAGCTCATCCATCAGTTCTTAGTAGAATCCTTCTTGATGGTCTTCCTTTCCACCCTGCTGGCCTTGTCCGTTACCGTCCTGGCCCTGCCCGTCATGCAACGCTTTCTGGGAGTACCCTTCACCCTGGACTTCCTCACCACTACCGAATACCTGATCTGGATCGGCCTAGGCATGGTGGGGCTCACCTTGCTAGCCGGATTCTATCCGGCCTTGATTCTATCCGGATTCCACCCGCTGCAGGCCTTCCGGGCTATGGGCAAGCATGCCACCAACCGCTCCCCCATGCGGTCCGGGCTGGTGGTCTTCCAATTCGCCCTGGCCATCCTACTCCTTACCGGAACGGTAGGCACTATTCAGCAAATCAACTACCTCAAAACCAAAGACTTGGGCTACAGCCGGGAAGCCCTGGTATCCGTAGAGATCAGCGATGACTACTCACAGGGGCACCTGGAAAGCATGAAAGCCATGCTGAACGCCTTGCCCGAAGTAGCCTCGATATCGGTGAATAGTAGTGTACCTACCGAAGACCAGTTCTGGACCTGGGAGTTCTACCCGGTGGGTGAGGCACAAGCGGCGGGCACGGCCACGTCCCTCAAATCGCTGGGCGTAGACGGGCAATTCCTGGATACCTACAGCATGGAACTGGCCTACGGCGAAGGTCTGGACGACTTTTCGGGTACGGAACACGGCTTTCTGCTCAATGCGGAGGCGGCTCGCCGTTTCGGCTGGGATCCAGACAACCCCGAGGAGATCCTGAGCCGTCAGCTTGGCTTTACTTGGTACAACGGTGCCGACCCCGTCACCTGGGAAGGCCCGGTGCAAGGCCTGCTTAAGGACTTCCACTTCGAATCGTTGTATGAGTCCATCGATCCGCTAATCCTTTATCAGGTCCAGCCTGGCTCCCACTTCTGCGATTACCTAACCGTGAAGCTGAATCCGGGCACACTGGGCCAGGGTATGGCTGCCTTAGAGACCGCCTGGAACGAGTTCCACCCTACCCTTCCACTGGACGCCTACTTTATGGACGATGCCCTGGAGAGTCAATACCAAAAGGAAGAACGGTTGGGACAGACCTTTATCTTCTTCGCGTGCATCTCACTGATGCTCTGCTTGTTGGGTCTGGTAGGGTTAGCCGCCTATACGGCTTTACAGCGAACCAAGGAATTTGGGATCCGCAAAGTAATGGGCGCCCGCGTACCCCAAATTTTGCAGCTACTGTACAAAGAATTTAGCCGCTATATTTTGCTGGGCTTTATCGTTGGCTGGCCCTTGGCCGCCCTCTGGCTCTGGCAGTGGCTCAGCTCTTTCGCTTACCAAATGAGCCTGGGCCCGATCCCCTTCGCGGTAGCCGGTGGGTTTACTCTACTCATGGCAATTCTGGTGATCACCAGCCAAACGTGGCGCAGTGCGACCAGAAATCCGGTGGAAAGCCTCCGCTATGAATGATTCAAGGAACGACACTCGAAGTTGGAGGTTGGAAATTCGAATACTTCATTACGCAAAAAGGCCCGGTGGTATGTCCCCGGGCTTTTTGCATCATAATTTTTCTACGCTAACCCATTCGTCAATCGTCCCTCGGACCTCGTCAATTATTGACCAGCTTATACCCCCTTCCCCTAACGGTAGAAATCACGACCCTTTCCGATCCCGAAAGTTTTTTGCGGAGCTTACTGATAAACATGTCCAGACTACGACTGGTATACACACCTTCGTCCTCCCAGCCTTCTTTCAAGAGTTGATCTCGCGTCACAAGTTCGTTCTGAGACCTGAAAAGAATCTGAAGTACCTTCGATTCCTTATCCGAAAGGGGCTCCTCTCCTGCCGGAGTCAGCAGTCGGTTCTCAGCAAAAAAGAACAGGACATCTTCAAAAGCTTCACCGGTATCCTCAGCATTCTTGGAGGGAATTTTGGGGGCCTTGGTGGTCCGAAAGCCAACGAACCCTACCATCGCCAAAGCCAACAAGCTGGCACCAAATAACCACGGCTGGATACCGGCAAACACAGAGTGGGATGGTGCTAAAAAACGCACATGCACCTGGTAGCAGGTGAGATCGAGCGCCCTACCTGTGCAGGTAATCTCGTCAGGAGAATCATCACTTACCTCATAGCCGTACATAAAGGCCTGATCGGCACAACGAAGTACTTGCACCTGATAGGGTTCTGAAAGCCGGTATTGCTGTAAAGAAGTAGTGATGATGGCATACAAGGAGTCAGGATGCAGGGCCAGTTCTGAGGGAAAGCTCAGTAAATAGCTACCCGACCCTACCACTCCCAATGGTGGCACCGGAGAGGTAGAATCTCCTGCAATTTGCAATAACCGATGCCCCACTGTGCGCAGTGCCAGCTGCCTATGGGTTTGTTCCTCATCCAAGTTGGTATCTGTTGGGCCATTGATGAAACTCACGCTCAGGCCCATGGCCGCACAAAGCAATCCGAAAATCCACAAAGGCCGCCCCCATCTATTCTTCATTTTACCCCGCATTTACATCGTTTTACATTGGTTTTACATCCCTTTTGGCCCTCCTGATTACGTTAGGGCATCATTCACAATGTTAAACGCAATAACTAGAAAATGTTGAAAAAGAGAAACCTCTGGCTCCCTCTGCTTTGTCTGGCAACTACAGCACTGGGGCAAACGCGCTACGTGGCCAATGTAGAAGAGAGTTCCATCTACTGGGAAGGCAATATGGTCTTGGGTGGCGGCCACGAGGGTACCGTCAAGTTACTTTCTGGGGTCTTGATACTTTCTGAAGAGGGTACGGCTACGGAAGGAGAATTTACCCTGGATATGAATACCATCACTAGCACCGATATGGGAGACGAAGGAGGTGGACTAGACGACCACCTGAAAAATGAGGATTTCTTCTACGTGATCATCTTTCCTTATGCTAATTTTTCTATGACCGGATGGGATGGAGCCCTAGTAGAGGGCGGTACAAAAACCATAGGCCTCCAAGGGAATCTTACCATAAAAGGAACCACCCACTCTATCAATTTTCCGGCACAAATCACGCACAGGGCAGATCGGCTGACGGCCACTGCAGAACTCATGATAGACCGCACGCTCTGGGGAGTCAATTACAAAGCAGACAACATATTTGAATCTGCCAAAGATGGTATCATCTCCAATACCATTCCATTGAAACTAAACTTGGTATTCTATGCACAGTAAACTTGCCGGAATGGGCTCTTTGGGGTGGCTGTTGTTTCTCCTGGCTTGCAGCAGCTCTACCAGCACTGAGTCACCCACTATAGATGCCCGCACAGAGGAAAGTCTCGCCGTATCAACGGCTACGGCAGGGCTTGTACCGGTGCTGCGCTCACTAGACCACGGGCTTAGCTGGGCTCGGGTGGGACAAAACTGGCCAGAGGGGGTGCAAGGGTCTTTCCTGGCCGAAGGTCCTGAGCACTTACTTCTGGCCACCGACAGTACCGGCCTATTTCTGGCCGATGGCGATTTTTCCACCTGGCGGCAAATAGGCGCTGCCCTACCCACCCAAAAGGTAAATGCCCTGCACTGGCCCCAAGAACGGATATACGTAGGGCTTTATCGGGCGGGAATATACAGCAGTTCCGATTTGGGGCAAAACTGGCAACCATTGGCTGGACTCCCCGATCCAAGGGTCCATGCTATACTGGCCACCCCTACACACCTGTGGGTAGGCACAGATGCCGGGCTCTATCGGCAAAACTTACACTCCGAGCAGTGGGAGACTATACGAGCAGGTATGCAGGTGATAAGTCTTCAACAGGTAGACGAAACCATGCTGGCTGGTACTAACCAAGGCACTTTGATCTCCAGGAATGCTGGGCAACACTGGGACCTCCACTTGGAACCCCAGGCAGCCCACAATACTTACCTCACCCAAGAAGCGGCTTACGCCATGAACATTAATGCAGATGTACACTATACCTTTCTGTCGGATAGCATCCGGTGGCAACCCGCACAGTACAGCCCACGGGATAGCACCTACGTGTACGAAATGGTAGAATCGGGCCCCTATCTGGTCATGAGCAACTACCATGGGTTACACCGATCGGTAGATCTGGGTAAGACCTGGAACAGAGTCTATACGCCTAAGGATGGGGTCATTTTTGATTTAATTGATACCCCCCACGGTTTGTATGCAGCGCTGAGACGCTAAACCGTTATCTCTTGAACAGGACACAAAAACCCGGGCAAACCACTCGGGTTTACCTTTATGACCCCTAAACAACCAGCAAAAACACCTAGCCAATCGGTTTTTCTGTTTTTTGGTCACAATTGAGGACGCCTAGGTCATTAGCCTTTATTACTTCCCTATTTTTAGTTCGATTAAAAAACCAGTTGCAGCGTAGCAAAATCATTTCAGCCCCTATTCATCACCAACAAATGTGAAAAAAGGGGCTACAACCATCGAAATACTCATAATAAATCAACTGGATACATTACTCAACAAACCATCTCATGATTAATAAAAATCAAATTCTTCTCCTATTCGGGATTATGTGTGCGACCCTACCCTACTACGGTTATGCAAATTCGAAGCAAGGCGACTTTGTGAATGTACTAGACTACGGTGTTATACCTAATGATCAACTCAACGATGCACCTGCCTTTCAAGCAGCCATAGATGTTGCTGCCGTTTCAGGAAGAACGCTCTACATTCCAAAAGGAAATTACCACCTCGACACCACCGTGGTCATAAACACTCCTATTACGATACTAGGCGATGGGTTTAATACTACTATCAGGCCACGAAACTGTGGAGCTTTTGCAATAGAAGCAGCGCAGGTAAAAATTGAAAACCTTTTCATTCTTGGAGAAAAAGAAAGCACAAATACTGAGGACTACTTCGGGATCCGTGTAAGCAATGGAAATACCATCCGAAACATCACCATTCGGGATGTACGGATAGATGGCGTAGCCACCGGGATATATTTACATAAAGCCTGGTATGCTACAGTTGATAACCTTACCATGGAGCACAATGCACTTGCCAATGTCGTTCCTTACACTGGGATTCATTTACAGGGCAATTCTGTAAACACCCGTTTAATTAACAATCAGATCAATGTAGCTGGCGATGCAATAAATATTGAGAGGGCTGAAGGCGGAAGCCAGCCCGAAGGTATTATGATCACGAATAACTTACTGGTAGGGAGGCGTTTCGGAGTCTGGATCAAGCGGTCGCTTAGTATCCATATAAGCAATAACGTAATTGACTTATGCGGTGAGCAGGGGATACGCATAGATACTGCAAACGGGGTTCTTATCAACAATAACTGGATCAGTAATCGTGATGCTGCCGACAACATCTTTGAGGCCATAAATATCAAGCACTCCATTGCTTGCATGATCTCCAACAACAACATTCAGAACCGATCAGGCTTACGTGGTATTTCCATCAAAAACGGCTCCAATGGAAATGTAATTACCAATAATACTTTTACTCAACGGTATGCTCAGGGAGCCTACTTCATTGGATTCGACACCAATACACAGAAGAATATTGTATCGGACAATATTCTACGTTGGTTCGAATGCTTCTCTGCCCCGATCAGCCCCGACTGGTTCTTGGAAGGCACGGAAAGTGTAAAGTATTCTGCATCTCCCAATTTACTGGAAGAAAACGAAGACATTGTAGTAGTATGCCCTCCTGAAGGAGGAGGGGGAAGCCTCGAAGGATGGCCTATTGAGCAGTAAACTCGGCACTTACCCGACACCTATTCGATACAAAAAAAGCCCGGTCTGCTGATGCAACCGGGCTTGTTTACCTTCTAACAGAAAGAGCTTAGTTGCACACTATACTCACCGTAAGGGTTCCTACGTTCCAGGCGCGTTCATTGCAGGGCATGGAAACGGATATGGAACGACCGCCCCCTACTCCCCCAAAAACGATGTCGAGCCACCAAGAAACCAGCCCCTCCAATAAATCCATGCTGATATCACCATCGCCATCTACATAATAGCTAAAATTCAGCTGATAGCTATTTCCAAAACCGCAATTGGGATGGTTGTAATTGGGGGGCGCAGGCATATCGTTGATTACGCAGTTTACAAAGTTGATCAGATCCTGACGCGCCTCTGAACCGCAACCTACGTCGCTATCCATCGTACATTGAGCTGCTGCTACGGACTGAATGCCAAAGAAGGCGATAGCTACCAAGGATACTTGTAACAGGTACTTTTTCATGTGGGTATGTTTTTTACTTGTTTCTACAAAAGTATCGTGTCTGTTTTTCCCAGAAAACACTCCCAGATCATGTCTGGGTAAACAAATAGTGACGCGTAAGAGCGTCAGAACAAAGGCTAACCCTTTGAAAATTCATCGTTACACCTCTATTAATTTTCTTCCCACCAAGGAATTATTCCGTATTTTGCCCAACGACTAAAATACCTCTTTACCAACAAGGATTTCATGAGTATATCAGATATGTACCGGGCTGTTGCCGAATTGGCCTACGCAGTAGCAAAGGCTGACGGCGGAATGCAGTCCGCTGAGAAGGAGGAGTTCTACCGCATCATGCAAGAAGATCTCTACCCCAATGGAGCTTTGGCAGAAAGCCGCTTCGAGATCCTGGAAGAGATGGGAACCTTGTCCGTGGATCAGGCCTATAAGACCTCTCTCTTTACACTCAAGCAAAACAAGCATCTGCTTACCCAAGAGATGCGAGGCATATTTTTGCACGTGATGGAGAAAATTGCCAAAGCCTATAATGGTATCGAACAATCTGAGCTAGAACTCATCGAGCGATTTGTAAGGGATCTGGAGCACATTAATGGCAATAAATAGTGACATTCCGGTGCTGAGGCTCAATCAGCACCAAATTCCACTAGATGCCCTACGGCTAGGCTCCCCCTTCCCATTTGCCACTACCGCCTTCGAGAAAGCTACCGTAGACTTTTGTAAAGGTTGGCTCCGGGGTGATACTTCCTTTTCTATCCAAACCTCAGGCAGTACCGGCACCCCGAAAGAAATCACCCATACTCGCATGCAGATGCTAGCCAGTGCCCAGGCTACCATCTCTCATCTACAGTTACAAGCCACCGATACGGCCTTGGTTTGCATACCTACTAGCTTTGTAGGCGGACGTATGATGCTAGTGAGGGCACTAGCCTTAGGTATGCCCATCATAGCTTTGGAACCAAAAGGGAATCCCCTGGGAAGGGCCCTGGCGGCAAAGGTTCCTATAGGGTTTGTAGCCCTGGTGCCACTGCAAATGGAGCAATGCCTGGAACACACCCCCGAGTTCCTACCCAAATTGGCCTCCACCCGGGCCATCATTTTAGGCGGAGCTCCGGTAAGCTCCCAGCTGGAAAAAGCCTTAATGGCCGTACCCTGCCCGGTGTACCACACCTATGGCATGACCGAAACGGTAAGCCACATCGCCCTACGTAGGTTAAACGGCCCTGGCCCGGAGAAAGCATTTGCCCTGCTACCGGGTATAGAAGCGGAGCTAGACGAGCGAAACTGCCTGCGAATAAAGGGAGAGGTTACCCAGGGCCAATGGATTCAAACCAACGATGTGGTAAGCTGGAAAACAGAACGCAGTTTTGTTTGGCTAGGCAGAGCCGATCTCGTGATCAACTCTGGGGGTGTAAAAATATTCACTGAGTCTGCGGAGGCCCATATCAGTAAGGTATGGAAAACCACTGAGCGCTTTTTTTTATTTGGCTTACCCGATAACCAACTGGGCGAACGGTTAGTACTGGTAGTGGAAGGCTTGCCTTGGCCCCTGGCGAAACAGGAAGAATACTTGGCACGGTTCGTGAAAATACTCCCTAAGTACCACGCTCCCAAAGAATTCATCTTTATCCCTAACTTTAAAGAAACCCCTACCGGGAAAATTCAAAGAAAGGCAACACTAAATCTAACGGACAAGAAACACTAACATGAAAAAAGCAACCCTACTCGGCTTAGTTGGACTCGTACTAGGATCGTTCTCTACCACTACCCTCTTTAGTGAACAGCAAACCGGTACGCTGGTGGTCACGGTAACGGACATTGATCCAGATTATGAAGGCCAACTACTGGTTACCTTATTTGATGAGGAAGAGGGTTTTCCGAATGATTATGATACCGGGGTAGAGATAAAAACAATACCCGTTCGCACCCAAAAACAAATCACAGTTTCGTTTGAGAACATCCCTTTTGGCACCTATGCGGTAGCTGTGCTGCACGATGAAGACTTTGATGCCAAGATGGATTATAACTGGGTGGGTATTCCTACCGAAGGCTGGGTATGCAGTAATGAAGTATTTCCTTCGCTCCGTAGCCCATATTTTAGCGAATCTAGCTTTACTTTTGACTCCTCACGCAAAACCCTCACGCTAGAGATCGACTACTAAGGCCTATGACAATCCTCTGGGAGGGCTTACAAGCCCTTGAGATTCAACTGGAAACCCGCACCCTTCCTCCACCCTACCGTCATCAGATTCACGCCAAAGTGGCCAACGGCCCCTCCGGGTGGACTGTCAAGTTCCAACTACGCTTTCTGGATCGGGAAGGACTCAGTGAAGAAGAGCTATTGGAGGAGGGATTTACCGGAGAGGACAATTTTGCTTGGGAAGGCAACTTGCCCGATGGATGGGTTACCCACTTACAAACCTCGCTTGCCCAAAGTACCTTTCCCCATGACCAAGGGGCAGCGCGGCAGAAGGAACCCCTCATTGAGCTAACAGGTCACTACCCCGAAGGCCAAAACCTGCAAGCGGTACCCGCAGAAACCGGAAATTGGGAATACCTGCTACAGGAGTTTATGCAAGCGCTGTATGAACTGGCCGGTTATGAACGTCCGCTGGAATTGGCGTTTCGTCAAGTGACCAAAAATGCCCCCATTACCCAGATCAACCTCCATGCTTCCTTCGCCAGTCGTACGGCAGAAGTCCAGGTGGAAAACGACAACTCGCTACTTGCTAGTCATATCATCGGTTGGGAAGAAGTAAAAGAGATCATGAAGCGGATCTACCAATTTGAATTTGATATCCTACGAGCAAAACCACAGCCACCCAAGAAAAGAGGCATGTACCTTTTTCTGGGTGAAGGAGGCTGGTTGCCTTTGCCTGAAGCTTTGATTTCTACCACAAAAGAGGAACCCGACCCCAAGTTTATCCAAGATTGGTTCTTGCAGTTCAAACTCTAACTTAAGTTTAAAAACAAAGCCTTTATAGGGTTTTTACGCTCAATATTGTCAAATATTTACAGACTGATTCTCCTTAGTCCACTCAGAAGAATCCACTTATCTCCTACAAAGCGCCTTCTGTTGGCTATTGAGTTGCGTTGATCGAATCCACCCAAAACCGATGTAAGAAAACGAAATAATAAGGCTACTTTCAAGAAAAGGTAATCAGTGGACCAGGCAGCAACTCCAGCTTCGGGCTACCCTCAGAAATGGGACGTAGAACAATTACAGACCAATATCAGATGGGCTTGCATAATATCCCTTGGTCTGGAATTCATCATCTTAGGCATTGACCTGATTGGGGTAATCCTTGAAAAAGGGAAACCTATCCCCTACGGTAGTTATCGGCTCATGGCTACTATAGCCATTTCCTATGCCGCCCTCTGGTTCAATCAACGAACCACCTACCGGGTTTCTGCTGGCTTATTTATGGCAAGCCACTACCTTGGTTTCATATTCTATCCCTTAATCCCCTACTACGATAACCTGACGGAGAACCTCATTCTGTTGGCCTTCCTCTCGTTGGTAACCAGTGTAATGCCTTATGTCATATATAACCTCAAGAGGGATACCGTATGGGTGGTTGCCTGGATTTTGACCATCCTGGTTACCACCTTTTTCGCTTTTAGGGTAACCCTAAACCGAATGGTGGATACGGATATTGCTCTTCTCGCCCATCAGCTACTGGACCAATACATGATCCAAATTGGTTATTTCTCTACCCTTCTTTTTTTGCACGGTACCCTCTTCTACTTTAAAAGAAATCTGGAAACACAACGAGATAACATAGCGCAGAAGCACGAGAAATTGTCATCTCAACAAGCAGAAATCTTGGCTCAGAGAGACAACTTGGAGGAGCTAAATCAAGTAAAGGATCAGATATTCAGCATCATAGCGCACGACCTGCGCAGCCCACTCAACTCCCTCCACAACATCTTATCTCTTTTTCAGCAAGGCAATAATCTCACAACCCATGAACTGCAAAGCCTGCTCAATAAAGTAGGCAGGAAGGTGCAGAACGTATCCACCTTGCTCAACAACTTGCTGTACTGGGCCATGTCGCAGATGAATGCGAAAATGACTATGAAGCCCAAATACCTCACCGTGAAACCTTTTGTGCAGGAGACCTTTCGGTTGTATGAGGAAGTTTCGGTTGAAAAACACATCAAAATCACCGCGGCAATCCCCGGAGATTTACCCCCTATCTTAGCCGATGAGGATGCTCTTCGGTTGGTCTTAAGAAATCTGATTGCCAATGCCCTCAAGTTCACCCATCCGTACGGCAAGGTGCAGGTATCGGCTAGTCATATACCAGGAGCCATCCGCATTGACGTAAGCGACACCGGCATTGGCATGTCCAAAGAGCAAATTCAAAGAGTACTTTCCGGTACCGTTTCACAAAGCGTGTTGGGTACTCAGAATGAAAAGGGAACTGGACTAGGACTGCTGATTACCAAAGAGTTTCTGGAACGGAATGGCGGTGCTTTGGGCATAAGAAGTGAGCCGCTGGAAGGCACTACCGTCTATTTTACCTTGCCGCTTGCCCCCAATCAGCACCCGATGGCCGCGGAGTTGTCGGGAAGTTATTCCTGAACACCTTGATCTCAATTTGGTCCCCCTACTACTTGCTCTTCTTACTGAAGGCACCTACTTACCCCATTTTGTCTATCTACCCAAGAGCCCATTCAATCGAAAATAATCGAGCGTAAAGGGACAAAAACCCTCATTATTCCAATCAAAAATGTAGCTTCACCAACAGCAGGCATGGCATTCCCTGTAAAAATTATTGGATAGGATATAGATTATTTTTTGACCGATACTCACAGGAGCTAGTATTAATCCAGGGGTGTGGGTTCGCACACATGATAAAAAAGGCAACCATCCTTCCGCTATCTAGTGAGATTGCATACATACGGTTCACGCTCTGGCGACTGAGCCGTCTGGGTCTCTGGGTTACGGTGTCCGTACTGCTGGTTGATTTCCTAACCGATTTTCTATTTTCAAAACCTCTGTGGCCACAGGGTTTAGGCACCTACCGCCTCATGGTGGTCATAGTGTTCGTGTTTATTACCTTCCTAGCCAGCAAGCACTTGCCCCATCGCCTGGTGTCTTCACTCCTCCTTTTGGGCATCCTGTTAGGCTTCTTGTTATATCCTGGCATTTATCCTGCCGAAAACCCGGGCGAGCACATCCTGCTCATGCTTTTTCTTTCTGTGCTCATCTCGGTATTGCCTTACCTCATCTTCATCTATGGAAAAGATAATGCCTGGATTATCGGATGGGAGGTTATCATCGTAAATGCATTTATGTGGTCCAGTACTCGGGTGATTCCAGCAGTACCCCAATCGCCCTACGCCGGGCTACCACAGTCCCTTCTAGAACGCCCCATGGTCATGGTTGGCTATATAGGCGTGTTCATTTTCATTCAGATGATCGTCATACAGTTCAAACGCACCCATCATCAACAACGAATGGAGCTGCAACAGCAGCAGTGGGAGTTGCACAAGTCGCTTGACCTTACTCAAGAGCAAAACCAGGAGCTACAAGCACAGAAGGAGCAACTGCACGTCATCGATCAGCACTTGCAAAAAGCGCAAGAGGACCTGGAGGAGAAAGTACAAGAAAGAAGTCATGCCCTAGAGGATCAAAACCGGGTGCTATTGCAATACAATTATATGTATGTACACTTGATGCGGGCTCCTATTGCCCGCATCAAGGGCCTGTTGCAGTTGGCAAAATTGGAACAGGACCCCGAAAAGCAAGCAGAAGTACGGCAGGTTTTGGAGAAAGAATTTCAGCAACTCAACCAAGTGGTAAGCTCGGTTTCCAACCTACTCAATGAGCAGAACGATCCCCTACATCAGACGGTGATCGCCCGTATTCAAGCCGAGTACCAATCATCGGACCCCCTACCCGAATGGATGCAACCTCGTACATAAATCCCAAATCGGCCACCGAACGCTTGCAGCAATCGGGCCGCAGGGCCA
>DMST01000506.1:0-899 GCA_003454975.1 Cytophagales bacterium
TGGATCGTGTGTCGAGCCAGCTGGCCCATTACCTACGGCAACAAGGCGGCGGCGATGCGGATACCTTCATTGCCATTGAGCTACCGCGCAGCCACTGGCAGGTGGTAGCCATGATGGCCGTCCTCAAAACCGGAGCCGCCTACCTACCGGTAGATCCGGATTATCCCGAAGAGCGGCGAAGCTACATGAAATCCGATAGTGGAGCTACCTTGACGGTGGACGAGGCTATGCTTGTGGATTTCGAGGCTACCCGAACCGAACTGCCCACCACCGCCCTGCCTTCAACGGTGAACCCTCAGCACTTGGCGTATATGATCTATACCTCGGGTACTACCGGGCAGCCCAAGGGCGTGATGGTGGAGCATCGCAACCTGATCAGCCTCCTACTGTCCGACGGCCAGCCCTTCCGCTATCAGGAGCAGGATGTTTGGACCCTCTTCCATAGTATCTGTTTCGACTTCTCGGTGTGGGAGGTGTTTGGTGCTCTGCTTTTTGGGGGTAAGGTAGTGGTGGTAGAAAAAGCCATCGCCCGCGATCCATCGCAATACGCCCAGCTATTAGCCGAGGAAGCCGTCACCGTTCTGAATCAGACGCCTTCGGCCTTCTACGCGCTGTCCGAAGTACTAAAGCAATTCCCACGCGACCTGGCCCTGCGGGAGGTGGTATTTGGTGGTGAAGCGCTGTCTCCGGCTAAGTTAGCCGACTTCCACCGTCAGTACCCACAGGTACAACTCACCAACATGTACGGGATCACGGAAACTACGATTCATGTGACCCACAAGTCCATTGGGACCGAAGAGATTGCCTCGGGCGCCTCCAACATCGGCCAGCCGGTGGCTTCCTTGTACGCGTATGTGCTGGATGCCGAAGGGCAGCCCCTACCGGAGGGCAGCCTGGGT
>DMST01000506.1:934-1637 GCA_003454975.1 Cytophagales bacterium
GGGGGACACGGCGTTACCCGAGGCTACTGGGGCCGGGAAGCCCTCACCGCCGACCGCTTCGTGGCAGACCCATTCCAGGCTGGGCGTCGCTTATACCGCACCGGTGACTTGGCGCGCCAGCTCCCCAACGGCGATCTGGAATACCGAGGCCGGGCGGACGATCAGGTGAAAATTCGCGGGCACCGCATTGAGCTGGGTGAGATTGAAAATTGCGTGCAAATGCACCCGGCGGTGTACCAAGCCGTGGTACTGAAGGATGCTGAGCAGGAAGCCTTGGTAGCCTATCTGTGTGGGCAATCCGGAGAGGAAATTCCCGAAGTAGAGGTATTGCGCAGTCATGTATTGGAGCATCTGCCAGAATATATGGTGCCCGCCCAGTGGCGGGTAGTGCCGGCAATACCCATGACGATCAACGGTAAGGTAGACCGGCGCAAGCTGACGAAATTGCAACACGACCGCCTGGGCCAGACCCAAGAACGGGTAGCCCCTTCCTCCGCCGAAGAGCGCCAGATGGCGACTATTTGGCAAGCAGAATTGCAGCTTGAAGCGGTGGGTATCCTCGATGATTTCTTCGAGATCGGCGGCGATTCCATCAAAGCCATTCGGGTCCTCTCCAAAGTGAAAGCGCAGCTAGGGAGGCAATACAGCGTAGCGCAGCTCTTTGCCACCCCTACTATAGCCGGGTTACTGGCTACTGAGCTGG
>DMST01000506.1:1705-13211 GCA_003454975.1 Cytophagales bacterium
AGAGGATACGGTACGCGTGCAAACCCGCCATACCGTGGACCAGGAAGTGCTGGCTCTGCAGGAAGAAGTACTGGCCCAGCATCCGGACGCATACCAGATCGAAGCGGTCTATCCCATGGCAGATATTGAGCAAGGCATGGTGTATGCTTCGCAGCTGCAAGCGGGATCAGGGATCTACCATGATCAGATTGTGATGCCAGTGCCTCACACAGATTTAGATGAGGCTAGATTCCAGCATGCGTTGAATTTGGTGGTGCAAAAGCACTCTATTCTCAGGACTGCCTACAACCTTTCAGATTATCCCGAACCAGTGCACCTGGTTTACCAAGAGGTAGCCACCACTGTACATACGCATAACCTAACCAGTGCTGAACATGCTGAGGTGCACGCTGCCTTGGCCCAGTTCCTGGAGCAGGAGCGAATCCAGGCCCCATTTGTGTTTACCCAGCCTGGCCTTTGGCGAATAGACCTGTTCCGCTATGCAGGTAATCAACACGTGATGGTTTTCCAGTGCCACCATGCCATTCTGGACGGATGGAGCGTGGCCTCCTTCATGACCGAGCTTAACAATACCTACGTGCGGCTAGGCAAAGGAGGTGTAAGTACTCAGGCTCCCTTACGGGTGAGTTACCGAGACCGGGTGATTGAAGAACGGACCGAAAAGCATATGCCTGCCGTAGCCCAGTATTGGGAAGAGCGTCTGGAGGACTACCAACGGCTGGAGCTGTTCTCCGAAGCGGTAGAGATGCGGAAGGAGCACGTGTTGGTGGAAGACGATACCTATCGGCATCTGCAGGACTGGTGCCAGCAGCACGGATACCGAATTAGGACGGTAGCACTGGCGGCTTATCTCCACACGCTGAGTCGGTACGACTACCGGAACGATCTGCTGACCGGAGTGGTGGGCAACCTTCGGCCAGAACGAGCCGATGGCGATGCCCTCTTGGGATGTTTCCTCAATACCGTACCCTACCGCTTACGGGATACGAAGAGCCTTACGGTGGCTGAGTGGGTGGCCGAAATTGATGAGCTGGCTCGGGCCCAGAAGCCTTATGAACGGCTGCCCTTGCGCGAAATCCATATGCGTTATTCCCAAGACGGTCTGGGCCAAAATCCTTTCTTCGACACTGCCTTCAACTACGTGGACTTTCACGTCTACGACCAGGCCGAGGTAACAGCAGCCACCACTGCTGAAGCGATGGGCTTCCACGATCTTACCCATGAGATTACCAATACTTTTCTGGACGTGATGGTACGGCCGGTAGGGGATAGGCTCATGGTAGAATGGGACCAAAAGCGGGCCTTGAAAGAAGGCATCCTGCTGGATGATCTGATTTCTACATTTAACGAATTTCTGCATCATCTGGGTACCGCTCCTGACACACCGTTAGTACAGGAACATACCCCCAAAAGCTATGAACTGGGTGAGTTCCAAAAATGGCCTACGCAGTCGGTGCTAGAACACTTGAAGGGTGTAACTGCCGAGCATCCCACTTCCGTGGCGGTGCAAGGGGAGGGGCATACCTGGACCTACACTGAGCTGGATGAAGTGAGCGGCCAACTGGCTACCTGGCTCGCACAGCGCGGTATTTCCTCTGGGCAACGGGTGGCCATACACCTGGACCGGCATCCGAGCTACCTGGCCGCTATGTTGGGAGTCTTCAAGTTGGGGGCCTCCTTTATCCCGCTAGACCTCTCCCAGCCGAATGAACGTGTCCAATACATCCTCCAGGACAGTGATTGCCAAACGGTGATCAATGCCTCTGTTTGGGAAGCATTCCTGATGGAAAAGGAGGCCTTGAATCCATTAGAGGCTGTGACCCTAGATCCTGATCAAGAAGCTTATGTGGTGTATACCTCCGGATCTACTGGTCGACCCAAAGGAGTACGGACTCCTCACCGGGGTCTGCACAACTATGTGAGGTGGGCTCTAGACTACTACAGCAAGTATGCGGAAGGGCCCCACCACATGGGCGTTTTCTCCTCCGTGGGCTTTGATCTTACCATTACAAGTTTGTTTCTGCCGCTCTACTCCGGCGGCACGGTGCATACCTATTCGGGCAGCCTGAGTGCTGCCGAAACGCTAAAGGCCTACGTGGCAGCAGGCCACAAGATCATTAAGCTGACCCCGGCGCACCTTGAATATATGAACACGCTGGAGCTCAGTGCTCCTCACTTACAGGTGGCGATTGTAGGGGGAGACGCGCTACTACCTCAGCAGGTGGAAAATCTACGGCGCTGGGCTCCTCAAGTCACCGTTTTTAATGAATACGGACCTACCGAAACTACCGTAGGCTGCACGGTATGGGAAGTGGCTTCCGGTCCGTTGGATTCCATGCCGATTGGGCGACCGATCGCCAACATGGATGCCTACGTGCTCGATACCCATCAGCAACCGGTGCCCGAAGGGGCCTGGGGCGAGCTTTATATGGGCGGAGTAGGCATGTCTCTGGGCTATGAAAACCTCCCGGAGGTTACCGCTGAGCGTTTTCTATCTGTGGACGCGCTGGGAGGCCAAACCCTGTACCGTACAGGGGACCTGGTACGCTGGAATGCCGAAGGGCAGCTGGAATACTTTGGCCGGGTAGACGATCAAGTTAAGATTCGGGGATACCGGGTAGAGCCTAGCGAAGTGGCTGCGACGGTATCTCGGCTTGAGGGCATTCGCGATGCTGCCGTGCTCGCTTTGCCGCAGGCATCCGGTGAGCTAGCCCTCCATGCCTTTGTTGTGATCAATGATCAAGAGCAAAGGGTGAGTGCCTGGCGGATCACTTTGGCCGAACAGGTGCCGGATTATCTGATTCCGGCACACTTCCACATCCTGGATGCATTACCCGTGACGGTGAATGGCAAGGTAGATAAGGATGCCCTGCGCCTGAAATCTGATCAGACAAGTACGCTAAGTAATACCTACCAGCCACCCCAAACGCCCACCGAACACGCCCTGGTAGCCATGTGGGAATCCGTGCTAGGTCGTGAAAAAATAGGGATCACTGATAACTTCTTTGAGCTAGGAGGGCACAGCATTAGCGCTCTGCGGATGGGTACCCTGGTGCAGAAAGAGTTCGGTCTTAAGCTGGATTTAGCCCTGCTGTTTGAGCAGCCCAACATTGCTGAATTGGCGCAGGAGATCGATAACCACACCTGGCAGAATGCGGAGGTGGAAGAAAGCAGTATTGCTGATAAGCTGGTATTGTAATTCAATAAGAAAAAGAACATGAGTGCATCCAACGAAAAATTCTATCTGAAATCCAACGTGGCCCTGGAAGCCCTGTTTGACCGATGGTATGCTTGGTCACACCTGATTTCACCGGCTACCGCAGCGCTTAATATCAAAGAGCGCCACATGAAAATCATGGGATCTTTCATCAAGAATCCCAAGATTCATATGGCGGCCGTTAAGAAACCCGAAATGTTGGGTGGGCCCTTCATTGATTATGATGGAGGACGGGTAGAAGAAATTAAGGCCTTGTACGATGAAACGGTGGAGCGAGAGGCGCTTCTGTTAGAAATGGCCGAGGCGATCCAAGAGCTCAATGAGTTGCTCCAGCGTGAGGCCACCGGGTATTCATTGCAACCCTTGTACGAGAAGGTACCGGAGATTCTGCGAGGGTACGTTGAGCTGTATTACGATGTCAACGACCAGCCTAACTACCGCTTTTTTGAAACACTGCTTTATAAGAGTGATTTCTACAGCGAAGCTCCCCAGTCTATTGCGCTTCAATTGATAGAGTCGGACCAGCAGCGGTCGTTTGTACTGAGTACTCCCCGGCTCAACGAGCCCGACGTCATCCATAGTCAGGTACCCTTCCGGGATTCGCTCATCGATCAGCTATTCAAGATGGTACGCGAACCGGGTACCCTCCAAGAGATAGAGGCCATCAAAGCGGCCCTAAACGTACCCGATGAGCAGTCCGAGGTGTTCGATACTTTTTTTACCACGGAAGCCCCCAAATCCTACGAAAGATACTCCGGTACGGGCATTCGCACCCGCTATTTCGGCCATGCCTGCGTGCTGGTAGAAACCAACGAGATTTCCATTCTGGTAGATCCGGTGATCAGCTATGACGGTTACGAAACGGACGTCAACCGATATACTTCGCTGGACTTGCCAGAAAAGATCGACTACGTGTTGATCACCCACAATCACCAGGACCACGTATTGCTGGAAACCCTGCTGCAGATCCGTCACAAGATTGGTACCGTGGTAGTACCCAGTGGGGGCAAAGGTAACTTACAGGATCCAGCCCTTAAGCTGATGTTCCAACAGATCGGATTTAAGAACGTCATCGCCCTGGATGATATGGAGACCATTGAGCTGGATAAAATGGTGATCACCGGTTTACCCTTTTTGGGTGAGCATTCTGATCTGGACGTACGTAGCAAGCTTTGCTTCCATGTAGATCTGCACAACCGTTTTAAAGTGATTTTCGCAGCCGACTCCTGCAACGTAGAGCCCAAGCTGTACGAACGCGTGCAAAAGATCATGGGCGATATCGATGTGCTGTTCCTTGGCATGGAATGCGACGGAGCTCCCCTCACCTGGCTCTACGGACCTCTATTGCCCAAAAAATTACCCCGAGACAAGGACCAATCGCGCCGGCTTGCCGGTAGTAACTGCAAGCAAGGTATGCACCTGGTGGAGCTGTTTCAGCCCAAAGAAGTCTTTGTCTACGCCATGGGTATGGAACCTTGGTTGGAGTTCATCAGCTCGATCAAATACACCGATGAGTCGCGGCCTATCAAAGAGTCGAACCAACTGGTAGAAACCTGTCAGGTTCAGGGCCGGAATGCCGAACGCTTATTCGGTGAGAAGACCATTGAATATTAATCATCAATACGGCTTAGGAAATGGAAGTGGCAAAAGCACTGATAGCAACACTGCGCGAGCGAGGCGTAAAGCTTACCCGCAAGGGAGATAATCTGGAGGTAGTCACCCTCACTGGAGGGGAGGGCCTTACGCCGGAACTCGTTACCCAAATCAAGGGGCAGAAGGCGGATTTGCTTCGATATTTAGAGCAGCTAGCGCAAGGGTGGCAACGGAACCAGGGCATTCCTAAGGTGGCAACTAATTCCTCCTATGCCCTATCCCCCGCTCAGTTTAGAATTTGGATGAGCTCGCAAACCGAAGAGTCCTCGGCTGCTTATAACATTCCTTTCTTTACGGTCTTGCCAGGCCAACTGGACCTGGATCGGATGCAGGAGGCTTTGCAACGCCTCATGGTGCGGCACGAAAGCCTTCGTACGATTTTCAAGGTAGATGAGGAGGGTACTGTACGCCAACTGGTGCTGCCGCAAGAGCAAATCGGCTTACCCTTTAGAGCCGAAGAAATTCCTGAAGGGAAGGAGCCTATGCGTTACATCCATAGCCGCCGGGTAGAAGAAAGTGCTAAGGCTTTCCGGCTGGACGAAGGGCCGCTGTTCCAGATGCTGGTTTGGCCGGTCACCCATGACCAAACCTATCTTTTCCTCAATACACACCACATCATCTCCGATGAGTGGTCGCAGGGAATTTTCGTTCGTGATTTTATAGCCTACTATCAGTCGGGTAATACAACCCCTTTACCCGAGTTACCGGTAACCTACAAGGATTTTGCCGCCTGGCAGAATACCCTACTGCAAGGAGAAACCTACGAACAAGCCAAGCGCTATTGGCTGCATCGCTTCGCTGGCTCCTTGCCCGCACTGGACCTTCCTGCCCAGGGCACTCGACCTCCCGTGAAGGACTTCCAAGGTAATCAGCTAATGCTGGTGATTCCACAAGCAGACCTAGCCCCACTGAAGCAATTGATTCAGCAGGAAGAGGCCACCCTGTACATGGGCCTATTGGCCGCCTTCCATGTTTTGCTATACCATTACACAGGCGAGCAGGACCAAATTATTGGGTCGCCACTCTCCGGCCGTGAACATCCGGCTTTGGAGAACATGGTGGGGTTTTTCATTAACACCTTGCCCTTGCGTAATTCGGTTGACCCAAAGGCCTCCTTTAAGGAAGTGCTGCGGACTGTAAAAGCGAATTCCCTTCAAGCTTTCGGTCATCAGATCTACTCTTTCGATCAACTGGTCTCTGATCTTAAAATCAACCGTCAACCGGGTCGTAATCCGCTCTTCGATGTGTTGTTCGGCCTGCAAAACGTACAAGAGGCCGGCCATCTGGAAGAGGATTTCACCCCAGGTAAAGTGGAGGTAATGGGTCCGAGCCACGCCAAGTTTGACCTTGAATTTGCGCTACGCGAACAAAAAGAAGGTTTGGTCTGCTACGCCATTTACGATGCCCGTTTGTATCAGCAGGAGCTGATGGAGCAACTCCTGGGGCACTTTGGCAAACTGGTAGCCACTCTGGGACAAAACCCTGCTATGCCCGTAGCGGAGGCATTGGCATCTGCAGATATTCTTTTGCCCCAGCCGGTGAATCAAGGGTACGTTGGTGAACCCCTGGCAGTAGAGGATACGCTAGTGAGCAGATTTGCTTCGAAAGTAGCGGATACCCCAGAAGCTACGGCCGTGGTGCACGAGGATCGTTCACTTACCTTCCAGGAACTAGACATCCTGTCCAACCAGTTGGCCCATTTTCTTCAGACGAAGAGCGAGGTAAAGGCCGAAGATCGCGTAGGTATATACTTGGAGCGGTCGGATTGGGTGATTGTGGCTATTCTGGCCGTATTGAAAACCGGTGGTGCCTATGTACCCATTGACCCTGCCTTGCCCGCAAGCCGCCGGGCCTACATTCAGGAAAACAGTCAGTGTCAATTTGTGCTGGACGCTGAGGCTATCTCTGCTTTCCAAGAAAATCTGGATCAGTGGCCTTCCACTTGGGATGTACCCGCCATGGCCACCGATCAGTTGGCTTACATTCTCTACACATCGGGCTCTACCGGAGCACCCAAAGGGGTTTTGGTAGAACACCGGCAGGTATTATCGCTGCTCTTCCAAGGAATTCCAGATAGCTTAAAGCCAACCGCAGCAGACCGTTGGGTCCTATTTCATAACTACTGCTTTGATGTATCGGTATGGGAAATTTTTGGGTCAATCCTCTACGGAGGTAGGCTTGTTATCCCCACCGATTCGGTAGTGAAGGACTCTTACCAACTGGTAGATTTTGTGTGGCAGCACGGCATCACCATCATCAACCAAACCCCCACGGCCTTCTATCCTTTTCAGGAAGTGGTGCGGGAACAAGAGCTGTCGGATAATCCCATCCGGCAGGTCATGCTGGCGGGCGAAGTGCTGGCCCCCGGCCGCTTGGCCTGGTGGGCAGAACAGTTTCCGGACAGCGAACTCCTCAACCTATACGGAATCACCGAAACCACCATCATTAACACGCTAAAGCGGATCGGTGAGCCCGAGATCCGCTCCAATCAGAGCAATATAGGCGTGCCCTTTGCCAATGGCTACTTTGAAGTGCTGGGCCAAGAGATGCAGCGGGTGCCGGTAGGTGTGTGGGGTGAATTGTACGTGGGCGGGGCCGCCATTGCGCGAGGCTACTGGCAGCGCCCAGAACTTACTGCTCAGCGTTTTTTGGAAGATCCTCATACCCCTGGTGAAACCCTTTACCGGACAGGAGACATCGGTAAGTGGAATTTTGCCGGTGAGCTGGAGTGTATTGGCCGGGTAGACGGACAGGTGAAGGTGCGGGGCTTCCGGGTAGAGCTAGGGGATATCGAGCATCACCTGCTTCAGATGGACGGGGTTAAAGAGGCGGCCGTCATTGGGCGAGAAGACTACCACAGTGGGGCAACATTAGAAGCTTATTTTGTAGCCGATGGTGCATTAGAAGTACACCCCATACGCGAGGCATTATTGGCCCTACTACCGCCCTATATGGTGCCGGGAGTATTCCGGCAGCTTGAGCAAATGCCCTTGAATGCCAACGGCAAAATTGACCGCAAGACCCTTTTGGCTTTAACTCTGGAGACTGACCTAAATAACAAAACCGGTGGTGCACCCAGCACCGATCAGGAACTGGTACTCGCTGAAATATGGTGCGGACTTCTGGGGCAAGAAGAAGTAGGGGTGGAAGATAACTTCTTCCTGTTGGGGGGAGATTCCATCAAAGCTATACAAATCGTTTCCCGCCTTCGGCAGCAGGGCTATACCCTTGCCCTCCAGGATGTGATGAGCAATCCGGAATTGGGCAGCATGGCCAAGAAACTGAAGTCCCAAGCGGCCCAGATTTCCCAAGGCTCAGTCGTGGGTGCGGCCCTGCTCACTCCCATACAGCATGCCATGGTCACCGACCTGGCTCCGGTGAATGCAGACCATTTTCATCAGTCGATTGTCCTGCATTCTCCAGAACCTCTCCATGAGGATGCCTTGCGCCGTAGTCTCCATACCTTGGTAGCCCATCACGATGCGTTACGCTTGGTAGCACGGCAGAATGAGACGGGGTGGGAACAAGAGTTTCTTCCCTTGGGTGAGGACTCATATCGGCTAGTGGTTGAAGACTTGCGTGCGGCAGAAGATGCTGCCAAAGCGTTGGGTGAAGCGGGCCAACGGATGCGAGCCGGAATCCAGCTAAGCACTGGGCCTCTTTTCCAAGCAGGCTGGTTTACGCTCCCGGATGGGGACCGGCTCGTGCTGATGGCCCACCACTGGGTGGTAGACGGTGTCTCCTGGCGGATATTGCTAGAGGATTTGAATACCCTGTACCAAGGTTATCTAGCTGGAGAATCGCCTCGTTTGCCCGAAAAGACTCACTCGTTCCAGGCTTGGGCCAAAGGCTTGCATACCTACGCCCAGGAGAAACAACGGGAAAGTGCGCAGCACTATTGGCAGGCGCTCACTGAGCGTGCGCAGCAAAACCGGGCTCCCTGGCTTGCCGAAAAGCCCCGCCGGTACCGTCGCACGGGTCAAGTAGATCTTCAGCTCGACCGGGAGTTGACTCGGCGGTTGATGACCGAAATTCCCAGTATTTTCCGGACTGAGATTAACGACGCCTTATTGGCGAGTTTGGGAGCAGTTCTACAGACCGTTTGGGAACTCCCACAGGTCACGGTTTGGATGGAAGGGCACGGACGAGAGGCTATCATCCCCCAATTAGACATTAGCCGTACCGTGGGCTGGTTTACCTCCGCCTACCCTGTAGTATTGGATTTAGCTGAGGGAAATGCAATGCCCCATCGGTTAATTGAAATCAAGGAGCAGCTTCGCCAAGTGCCCAACAAGGGCATTGATTACGGTATTCTTCGTTATCTAAGTAAAGCCCATTCAGTTAAAGGCCACCTCCGGCCGGCGATAGAATTCAATTTCTTAGGTGATTTTGGAGGGGGTACATCCGCTGAAGCTACTACACTGGCTGTCAGCGGAGACTACGTAGGGGAAGAGGTAGCGGCTGACAACGGTGCCGCCATTCCGCTCCATGTTTCAGGCCTAGTCATTGATGGACAGCTAAGCCTCAGTCTCCGTTATGATGAAACCGTATTTGAAACGGAGACCCTCCAACAAGTGGGGGAGCAGTGGCAACAAAGCCTGACCCAACTGGTGGAAGAGGTAGAGCAGAGCACTCCGCAGCTGACTCCCTCAGATCTTACCTATGCAGGCCTGAGCCTCACGGAATGGAATCGCCTCAATGCGGACGGATCGATCCAGGACGTATACACGCTGGCACCTCTGCAATCGAGTCTGTATTTCCACTGGTCGCTAGGCGGTGAGCCCGGTATGTATTTCGAGCAGATGGCCTATCGTATGCGCCTGCCCGCGTTGGAGATAGAGGCCATTCGGAACGCCTATGCTGCCCTGGTAACCCGGTATGAGATATTGCGAACCTCTTTTACCTCAGACTATGCGGGTACCGTATTGCAGGTGGTACACCAGTCCGTTTCCACGCAAGTGCCCCTGTTAGTGCGGCCCGTGGATGAAGAGAAAGAGGCCTTTGTGGAGCGGATTAAGCAGGCGGATATTAACCGGGGCTTCGATTTGCATATTCCTTCGCAAATGCGCCTGGAGGTGCTAGACCTCGGGGGAGGAGAATACGAATTTGTGTGGAGCCATCACCACATCCTCATCGATGGCTGGTGCATGAGCATCTTGCTCAATGACTTTTATGCTTTGCTGGCGGCGCAAGCTACTGGCACTGCGGTTGACCTGCCTGCGCCCCGTCCATACTCCGACTATGTGAAGTGGCTGCAAGCAATAGACCATGGTCAGGCACTAGACTACTGGCGCGATTACCTAGCTGGGTACGACGCTGTAGCACAAGTACCGTTTGCCAAGGCTATACCCCAAGCGGGGTACCAGGAGCGTAGGGCGCTGGTTTCGTTACATGGAGATGCCTTTCAACAAGCTCAGCACTGGACCCAGGATGAAAGCATAACCCTTAGCACGCTGGTGCAGGGAGTTTGGGGATACCTGTTGGGACAGTATTGCGGTACCGAGGATGTAGTTTTTGGAGCCGTAGTGTCTGGCCGTCCGGCAGAAATTGCCGGGGTAGAAAACATGGTGGGGCTCTTCATCAATACCATTCCGGTGCGGGTGCAGGTGGCCGCGGATGACACCCCACTGAGCCTACTTTCCCGACTGCAAGAACAGTCCACAGCCGGTACGGGCTACCACTACCTCAACCTATCCGAAGTGCAGGACCTCACGCCCCTGGGTATGGACCTGATCAACCACGTACACATCTTCGAGAACTACCCTGTGCAGGAGCAGGTACGCGAGGGGTTGGCCGAAAGCAATACCGAGGCTACTGAAGAACTGGAAGTACTCGGGATAGAGGTAGTAGAACGCACCAACTACGACCTGAACTTCTTCGTGGCTCCGGGCACTGATGGGCTGGAAGTGAGCATCCGGTACAATGCTCAGGTGTACGATGAAGACGCTATGGAGCGCCTGGTCTTCCATATGGAATCGCTTTTGCTGCAATTTGCCCAGGCACCTGCTCAACGCTTGGAATCATTTAGCTTCCTCAATCCCCAGGAAGAATTCCAGCTACTGGAAACCTTTAGCGGAGAGAAGCGAACCGTTTCTACCCCCCAGCAAAGTTTGGTGGATCAGTTGGCAACCGCAGTGGAGGCTACGCCTAACCACCTAGCCATTCGCTGTGGAGGGGATACGCTCACTTATGCTGAGCTGGATGCTCAGTCTGCCGCACTAGCGCACCACCTGATTGGGCATGGCGTACAGCCTGAAGACCGGGTAGCCGTAGCCTTGCCCCGCAATACACAGCTACTCGTGAGTCTGTGGGGTATTTTGAAGGCAGGCGCCGCCTATTTACCCGTAGACCCCAACTACCCTCAGGTGCGCAAGGACTACATTCTGGAAGATAGCGGAAGCCGTCTGTGCCTTGACGAGGCGTTTTGGGCAAACTATGCCGCCCCGGAAAGCCTTGGCACCCTGCCTACGGTGGCTCCGCAGCAGTTGGCTTACCTCATTTACACCTCAGGCACTACCGGCCAGCCCAAAGGGGTGATGGTAGAGCACCGGCAGGTAGTTGCCTTTATTGATCAACTACCTGGCGATTTGCAGGTAGGGGATGCAGAAGTGATCGCGGGTACCACCAACGTCACCT